>DATJLT010000290.1:0-3873 GCA_035509195.1 Streptosporangiaceae bacterium
ATCGGGGCGCGCGGTCCAGGCGAGACCAAGATCGAAACGGACCGGCGCCGGATCAGGACCAGGATGGCGAAGCTTAAGCGCGAGATCGCCCAGATGTCGGTCGGCCGCGAGGTTCAGCGCGGGCAGCGCAGGCGGCGCGAAGTGCCTTCAGTGGCGATCGCCGGGTACACCAACGCGGGTAAGTCCAGCCTGCTTAACCGGCTGACCGGGGCGCACGTCCTGGTGGACAACTCGCTGTTCGCGACGCTCGACCCTGCGGTGCGCAAGGCGAAACTGCCTTCAGGATCGCCGTTCACGCTGACCGACACCGTGGGGTTCGTCAGGCACTTGCCTCATCAGCTAGTTGACGCGTTCAGGTCCACGCTCGAGGAAGTGGCGGAAGCCGACCTGATCTTGCATGTGGTCGACAGCTCAGATGCCGATCCCAGATCGCAGATCGCCGCTGTGCGCGAGGTGCTGACGGAGATCGGCGCCGGAGACGTGCCTGAGCTAATCGTCTTCAACAAGGCCGACGCGGCCGAGGAGATCGACCTCAAAGGGCTAAGGCTCGCCGAGCCGCAGTCGGTCGTGGTCTCGGCACTGACCGGCGAGGGCGTGCCTGAGCTGCTTGCGGAGGTCGAGCGGCTGCTGCCGAGACCGGTGTCGGAGATCAGCGTCATGCTGCCCTATGCCAGGGGTGACCTCCTGGCGAAGGCGCACCGTGAAGGCGAGGTTCTGAGCGTGGAACACACCGGCGCTGGTACGGTGCTGACCGCGCGTGTGCCGCCTGACCTGGCGTACGAGCTTGACGGATTCGTGGTGCCCGCCTAGCCGCACGCTGCGGAGTGTTGCAGTGTCGTGATTGAGTAGTGCATTACGTGCACGCAACCGATATGGTATGTGCGTTCCCGTTGGGTGGACCGTGCAGTCACATATCGTGCTATCCGATTTTGGTGCAGACGATTCGGTTCGGCTAATTAGATGCCGGGCGTCGCGCGACAGGTGAGGTGGCGGTGACGATCTTGGCAGCAACCTGTTCCGGCGGCAATTGCCGTCGGCTGGTGTCGGGAGCGCGCCGATGATCCGCCTGCTCACCAATATCGGCCGGCTATGGACCGGCACCGAGATCGTCAGCAACACGGCGATCTTGATGCAGGATGACCGGATTGCGTGGGCCGGTCAGGCAAATCAGCTTCCGCCCAGCTTGCCGGGCGTTATCGATGACATTGTCGACGTCGATCAGGTTGAGAACCTAGGCGGCGCGCTGGTCACGCCCGGCCTCATTGACTCGCACACTCATCCGGTTTACGCCGGGAACCGGTGGGCCGAACTTGCGATGCGATCGGGTGGCGCGTCGATGACCGAGATCGTGTCGGCCGGCGGCGGGCTGTCCTCGACCGTGACCGTGACCAGGGGGACGGACCCGTGGACCCTCTGCAATCATGTCCGCGGCCGCATGAAGGACTGGCTGCTCAGCGGTACGACGACGATCGAAGCCAAGACCGGCTATCACCTGACGAGGGACGGCGAGCTGGCCGACGTGCGGTTGCTCCGCTCGCTTGAGGCCGAGCAGGATACGCCGAGAGTGCATGCGACCTTCTTCCCCGCGCACGCGCTGCCGCCCGAGTACTTCGGGCGCAGGCATGACTACGTGGACGCGGTCGGTACCTGGTGCAACGACGCGGCGGCCGCCGGCGCTGACAGCATCGACGTCTACTGCGACGAAGGCAGGTTCAGTGAGCATGAGGCCCGGTGGATCCTGAACGTCGGCCGGGCCGCCGGCCTGCTGCCAAGGATTCATGTCACAGGCGAGTCGAGGTTCGGTGCCGCTAAGCTCGCCGCCGAGCTGGGCTGTGCCTCGGCTGACCTGCTCTATAGCATCGACGACGATGACGTTGTCGCGCTGGCCAAGGCGAACGTGACCGCCGTCGTGTGCCCGGCGAACCAGTCGGAAAGCGGGCGCACGCCGCCGGTCCGCGCCTTGCTCGACCGGGGCGCGAACATCGCGCTCGGATCAGGTCACTCGCCGGGCACGAACGGGATTACTTCGATGCCGCTGGTCATCACGATGGCGATCGCCAACTTCGGCATGAGCGTCACCGAGGCGCTCAGGGCCGCGACGGTCGGCGGTGCCCAGGCGCTTCGCATCCCTGACCGGGGCGCGATGGGCCGTGGCCGACTAGCCGACATCGTGGCGTGGGACGCCGACCATGAGGGTGCCTTCGCATGGTCTCACGGCCTCCGGCCTTACCGTGTGTGGCGAGGCGGCGAGCCGGCGACGCTCTGATCGTCGCCCGCGGAGGCGGACAGGCTCTATAGGCTTCGGTTGTGGCAGCAACAGCATCGCGAGCGGCGCCGGCCGGCCAGGCTCCTCTCATTCTCGTCGTCGGCGAGGAAGAACTCCTGGTCGAGCGCGCGATCAAGGCGGCCGTGACCGGCGTGGTGACCAGTTCGGCGGCCGATCCGGCTGGTGGTGGCGACGTCCACGATGTCAAGGCGGGCGACCTGGCGGCCGGCGAGCTTTCCGTGCTCACGTCCCCTTCCCTGTTTGGCGGCGAAACCGTCGTGATCGTCAGGGCCGCTCACGAGGCCAGCGCGGCCGTGGCGGCCGAACTCGGCCGTCTCGGAGCCGACCTGCCGCCCGAGGTCACGCTCGTGGTCACCCATTCCGGAGGGGCGAAGAACAAGTCGCTGCTCGCCGCGTTGCAATCCGGGGGTGCACGGCGGGTGGACTGCCCGGCGGTGAAGAAGTTCGGTGAGCGGATGGATTTCCTGCGCGCTGAGTTCGCGCGGGCAAGGCGCAAAGCCGACGACGGCGGGCTGCGGGCACTGCTAGACGCGGTCGGTACCGATCTGCGCGACCTGGCCGCGGCCTGTGATCAGCTCGCCTCTGACACGACCGGGGTCATCAGCGCGGAGATCGTTGGCCGCTACTGGCGCGGTCGTGCCGAGGCGACCGGATTCAGCGTGGCCGATCGTGCGCTGGAAGGAAACCTGGCTCAGGCACTCGCCCAGCTTCGCTGGGCACTTGCCGTCGGAACGGCCCCGGTGCTGATCACCAGCGCGCTCGCGCGCGGTATCAGGACGCTGAGCCAGGTAGGGTCGGCGTCCCGCGGCAAGAGCGGCCCGGCCGTAGCTTCGGAACTCGGGATGCCGCCCTGGATGGTCGACAAGGCGCGGCAGCAGTTGCGCGGCTGGACCTCGGCAGGGCTGGCTAGGGCGCACAGGGCGGTGGCGCTAGCAGACGCTCAGGTGAAGGGCGAAGCCGCCAGCCCCGGCTACGCGCTTGAGCACGTGATCAGGATTATCGTCGAGTGCAGGTCGCAGAACTGAACTCACGGGGCGAGAAAACTCGACTCAGCCCTGCTTGAGCGTGGCGACGCGCTTCGCGAGCGCGGACTTGCGGTTCGCGGCCTGGTTCTTGTGGATGACGCCCTTGCTCGCGGCCTTGTCGAGCTTGATATAGGCGGAGCGGAGCGCGGCATCGGCCTTCTCTGTGTCACCGGTGTCGGCGGCCTCACGGAAGTTGCGCACCGCGGTCTTGAGCGAGGACTTGACTGCCTTGTTGCGCTGCCGCGCTTTCTCGTTCTGCTTGTTGCGCTTGATCTGGGACTTAATGTTCGCCACGCGAAATGCCTCGCTAGTTAGGTGTGCCTGGTTACAAGTCGAGCCTGGCCGGCTGCCTTGAAGAGGAGCC
The DNA here is from genome assembly GCA_035509195.1 of Streptosporangiaceae bacterium. Classification (GTDB taxonomy): domain Bacteria; phylum Actinomycetota; class Actinomycetes; order Streptosporangiales; family Streptosporangiaceae; genus Chersky-822. The sequence goes on from DATJLT010000290.1 coordinate 3,677, forward strand.
TCGTTCGCGCCACCCCTGACCGGCGGCACGCAGACTACCGACGACAAAGGATATCGGGCGCTGGCCCAAGACTCAAACCGATCGACGCTGCCGTGCTGACTTGCGCCCGCCCCCGCCCGCCCCCGCCCGGCCCCGGCCCGGCCCGGCCCCGGCCCCGGCCCCGCCCGGCCCCGGCCCGGGCCGCCCCGGCCACCCTC
>DATJLT010000291.1:0-6920 GCA_035509195.1 Streptosporangiaceae bacterium
CAGATCCTACGATCAGGCGCCTTACGCGCAGACGCCGTACGGTCAGCCTGCCTACGACCAGCCAACCTACGGCCGGCTTGCCGTGGTGCCCGAAGCGGAGACGAAGGTGACTGGCCGCCGCGTCGTCCAGTACATCATCGACTACGTACTTGCCGGGATCATCCCTGCGCTGGCTTACTGGCTCTTCGACCGCGGCGGCGGCACGCTCCACGGGTTCGGCTGGCTGATCGCGACCGTGATCGCCCTGGCCGTGTACTTCGTGTACTGGGTGGTCATTCCTTACGGGCACCGGGGCCAGACTTTCGGCATGCAACTCCTGCGCATCCACGTGATCAGCAAGAACGGCGAGAAGGCGAGCATGCCGCAGCTCTTCGTCCGCGGCATCTTCCTGATCATCGACACCTTGATCTGGGGTCTGGTCGGCTTCATCACGATCCTGTGCTCCAAGCGCCGCCAGCGGATCGGCGACCACGTCGCGAAGACCGTCGTCGTGCCGATCAGGTACGGACCGCAGACCTGAACGTCACAGCAGGGAGAGCGGCGGGCCAGCCGGCCCGCCGCCTCGTTCCCTCCTGACCAGCTCCCGCTCCACCATCTCAACCAGGTCGGGCTGAGCCGCCAGCCGCCGCAGGAACTCAGGCGGGAATCCCAGTTCCCTGTTCGCCTCGTCTACGACGGCCAGGGTCATGCCGAGCGCCTGGGCAAGGCCGTCATCGCGGGCGAAGGTACCGGGCAATTCTGACAGGTCAATTTCGGCTGGCCGCAGGAAACTCCCGTCAGGTCCCGGCAGCCACGCTGAGCCGGTAGCCAGTTTGCCGATCAGCGACTTGGTTTTTTCGCGGCGCGCGTCAGCGAATCCGAGTCGCGGTGACTGCTCTGTCGTTCCCGTCAGCAAATGCCTATTGGGAAGCAGCAAAGAATTCCAGATAAACTCGGCCTTGTCAGCACCCGGATGATTCAGCGCGAATTCGAGCCCGTCAAGACTCGCGGCCGGGTCAAATCCGGCCAGCCCTCGCTCGTGCCGCGCGAACTCATCGGCGATCATCACGTAACCGAGTTCGTCGGCCGGACGCACGTCGAGCCTGACCTCCTCGCGCACGCCCATCCCGCGCAACTGCGCTCGCCAGGGTCCGTAGAGGTCCGCCGCGAACCACGCGCCTGGATTGCCGGAAAAGTAAAGCTCAAGCCCGGGTGTCCGCTGGTAGAGCTCAACCGGGCGCATCAGCCGCCGCTCCCCCTTGGCCGCGTTCTCGCCGATCAGGAACGACGTTTCCGTCAGCCGCCCGAGCAGTTCGCCGTGCTCGGCGGGGGCCGTCTCGGCGAGCGCACGGGCGACCAGTTCGAGGTCGGCCTCGTGGGCGGCGAGGTCCAGCGTCCCGACGTCGGCGTCCCGGCCCGCGTACCTGGGGAGCACGTGGTCGATGACCTCTGACGCGGCGTCCGCCTCAGCGAACCCGAGAGCAGTGAGAAACTGCCGCGCGCCTTCGTCGCCGGCGATGACCTCGCTGACCGTCGGGTACGCGGTAGCGAACGGCCCTGGCAAGTAGGCGGCGGGGCGCCCGCCGCCGGTAAACGGCAAGATCTGGCTGCCGCCGCCGACCCTGATGACCGGTCGTTCGCCAGCCAGTTCCCAGAGCGCCGGATAGCCGTACAGGAACCGGTAAAAACGGCTGATCCACTCATCAGGCTGCATGGCAAGGAAGCCACCGGTGAGCATCTCGATAAGCGATCGGGGCGTGAGCTCGCTGACCCCCGCCACCTCGCGCAGGTAGTGCCAGAGCCGCGGGGTACCTTCCCTGCTGATCGCCTGGTCCGCGAACGCGACCTGATCGCCTTCGCGGCTGGGCTCCCTGAGCTGCCCGAGCTGCTGACGGCCAAGTAGTTCTCGCAACCCGGCCCCGTCAGGCAGCAGGATCTGCGCGGGCCCGAGATAACCGCCCGCGTCATCTGGGATGAGCCGGTCTTCGAGCACTGCCCGCCTGACTTCGTCGAAGATCGGACGGAACAGGCCGCCCGCCGGGAATCTCGCCGGATCGAGCGGCAGGGCGGACAGCACGTCCGCGGTCAGCAGTGACTCGTCGCGCAACTCGGCCAGTACGTCACGCACGAGATCAGCGACCTGCCCGGCCAGCGCCTGGTTCCACTCGTCGTGCTCTGGCACGTTGTCTCGCGCTGGCGTGGTACGGAACGGACCCTGAACGCGAAAACCGAGATACGTCTCCTTCTCCGTCGGGAAGTACACCACGAGCGGCGAGCTCTCCAGCCTCGTCAGGTACCTGGCGTCGGCCTGCGCCCTGACCGGAAACGCGACCTCTACCCGCAACTCGGGCTCGCCAAGCTCGCCGAGCGCGCGGGACCAGGCCAGCCACTCCGCTCCGCTGCTCCTCTCGTCTCGCTCGGTCAGCAGCACGACCGCCCTTCGGCTAGCCGTCCGCGGCCCTGAGCGTGAAGTGCGCTCAAGCAGCAGCCGCTTGGGCAGCAGCGGAAGCTCGACGCGGATTCGCTCGATGTGGCGAAGGAAAAGCAGGATGTCCGAGCCGAGGTCACCAAGCGCGGATGAGATCTCAGCACAGGCGACCTGGGCGGGTACCTCGGCACGGTCGAAGGGAAACGTGAACGTGGTCCGTTCTCCGGCCGGCCCCGCGGGCGGGTTTGCCGCGTAAGGCTGGACGTACTTCCTGATCGTGAACCGCTCGTCGCCGCTCTCGACGGACGGTGAGTTCGTGTAGGCGTAGACCGACTTGAAGCCGATGCCGAACTTGCCGATCTGCGTGAGGTCGGCGGCCTTCGTGCCCTGGCTGACCCCGCAGACACCGCGAACGTCCGCCGTCGTGAATGGCCGGCCGTCGTGCCTGACGATCAGGCGATCAGCCAGCAATTCGAACTCCAGTTCGGTTGCGCAAGCGTCCTCGGCGTTCTGCACCAGCTCGAAGATGAAGTGCGTCCGGTCGCTGTACAACTGGCCGAGCAGTTCGAGCACCGCCGTGTCCCAGCCGTACCTGGCGATGTTCTCCGCTCGGATCGCGTCGTAGTCGGTTGACACCGGTGATCTCCGCCCTCCAAGCCCGACAGTGCGGGCCTGGTCCCCCCGCGAGCCCACTATGACACGCCGAGACCCGGCCCGACGGCCGCCGTTGAGCGGTGCGGCTATTTGACCCTATGAGAGAGCAGTTGCGATAATAACCAGCCATAGCAGTCCCTGAATCGCCCGCGAGCGCTGATGTGCTGATGTGAAATGACTGCGACTTACGTTCGGCGTCCTGGTGCTGATACCCGGTCTCACCGGCCGGCCTGGCCGCGCGCGGTGATCATGCGATCCTGGCTGACCTTCGTCTCGGGTCGAGTACCGCGACTTCGCTCACTGGCCCGCACACGTACAGAGGGGGCCATCGCGATGGCTGATTCTCCGCGTTCCCCAGGCTCTTCTGGTCCGCAGCAGGAACTCGAGATGGCGCTCGGCTGCTTCAACGAGGCACTCGGCCTGATCGACAAGGACAAGGATCCCGGCTACTACGGCATTATCCTGCACGACATCGCGGACGCGCAGGTAGCGGCCGGAAACCTGCCCGAGGCGGTCACGGCATACCGCGAGGCTATGACGTTCAAGCTGAAGCGCCTGCCCGCGCATCCTGGTGACCTTGCCACGACGATGGAGGCGCTGGTCGACTGCCTCATCGACTGCGGCGAACTATCGGAGGCCGAGGCCACGCTCGGAAAGCTGGCCGGCATCTTGCCGCAGATCGCGAGGGGCGAGGAGCGGGCGATCCACATGCACGGGGTGGGCCGCGCGTACGAGCGGCTGGCCGGCGCCGGGATGCCCGACGCTTACGCCGAGGCGCTTTCGGCTTACACCGAGGCAGCCGAACTCGTGGACCGCGACGCCGACCCGGGGTTCTACGGCGTGATCATGCATGACATCGGCGATACGCGGCTCGCGTCGGGCAACGCGGCCGAGGCAGCCGCGGCATACCGCGAGGCCGCTGCCTACAAGCGCAAGCGCGTACCCGCCCAGCCTGGCGACCTCGCGGCCACGATGCTTGCGCTAGTCGACTGCCTGATCGAAAGCGGCGACCTGGCCGAGGCCAGGACCGCGCTCGACGAGCTGCCAGCCATTGTGCGGCAGATACCCGAGCCCTCTTACCGCGCGGCCAGGCTTCGCCAGATCGGCGCCGCGTTCAAGCAACTCGCCGAGGCCGGGCAAGCCGACGCTTACCCGGCGGCCCTGACCGCTTACACCGATGCGCTGCTGCTGATTGACGCGGCAGGCGATCCGGGAACCTACGCGACCGTGCTGAACGAGACAGGCAGCATCTTCAAGGCACAGGGCCAGTACGAGCAGGCCAGGGACGCCTACCAGCGCGCGGTCGAGCACATGCGCCGCGATCCTGACGGTCGGTACCAGCTCGCCTCTATGCTCGTCGACCTGGGCCGGATGCGGCTCCAGTTGCTCGGCCAGCTTCCCGCGGCGGCATCTGAAGCGGCCGGCCCAGACCTGGAACCAGAGGACTCCGCGGAATCGGACCAGGCGCCGACTGGTCGCGCCGGGCGATAGGACGGCCGGTGTCCTGCTAACCGAAGTACTTCAGGCTCGGCCAGATGGCTCCCCACGACTCACGCGGCCCCGTGCAGACGCCGATGGGAATGCCGGTCCAGTCGTTCCGCACGTGATACGGCGCATGGAACGTGGTCAGCAGCCGACAGCTAGCGAAATAAGGCTTCAGTGTCCCCAGCGCGTCAACGACGAGCACGGTCTGGTCTCCGGCGTGACCAGGCCCCCACGTCCAGTACGCGTTCTGGCCGGACAGGACGGGCGGCAGCCTACTGCCTGGCTCGAACACGTTGAGGGCAGCCGCTTCCGCGTAGTAGCCGGCGAAGATCGCCGAAGGTGGCTTGCCCTCGCGCGTCAGCGATGCGTCCTGCGCGGCGACGGTCCTGGCGAGTTCTGGAAACCCGACAGTGTCGCCGAGGCCAGAGCTCTGCTGGCTGCTTGCTGGCAGGGAATGAAGCCGGGTTACCTGCACGAGCGGCAGCACGAGTGGCAGGATCAGGGCGGCACCGATCAGCGGCGGGGCCAACGCGGCGGCCGCTCGCAGCCCCTGACGGCGAGCCCGCAAGATCCAGCGCTCGGCGGCCAGGGAACCGGCCGCGAACACGGCGGGGCGAGTCCGTCGGCGTAGTAGGGCCGACCGGGTACCCAGGCCAGCACGTAGACCACGACTATCGCGAACGCGATGCCGATGAATCGCAGCTCCCTGGTGCGGAACAGCAAGATCAGGCCGGCGATGAAGATGGGCACCGCCAGCAGTCCCACGTAAAGGAGCTGAGCAGGAAGCCCGCCCGCGTAGTCGGCTGCGCTGCTGTTCTCGTGGTGCAGCGCGGAAGCCATCGCGAGTTGCGGCCACCCGTTCGCTGCCTGCCAGATCAGGTTCGGCAGCCAGATAGCACCGGCGACTGCCACGCCGATCCATGGCCATCTGGTACGCAAGGCAGCCCGGTACATGGTCAGCGCGACGCCGGCGCCCAGGGCGAGCAGGAGGAGGACGACGAGGTTGTTGTCCTCGAGGCCGAGGCCGGCCGCGAGGCCGGCACCGACCCACCAGCGATGCTTGCCGCGAAGCAACGCCATGCTCACGCTGAGCACGACCGCCGCCCACGCCAGCAACTCGATCGGCGTCGTGTTCCCGACATGATCGGCGCCAAGCAGCACCGGCATGCATGCGGTCGCGAGGGCCGCGATTGCCTGGCCGAGATGGCCGGCGCCGAACACCCAGGCGCACCTGGCCGCGATGACGACGACCGCTCCCCCGGCCAGCGCGGGTATGACCAGGATCGCCGCCGGGTGAAGGCCGAAAATGCTCGTCGTCTTGTCAAGCAGCGGCATGAGAGACGGCTGGTCAATGTATCCGAAAGCCAGATGCCTGCCGGCCTCGATGAAGTAAAGCTCGTCCTGCATGAACCCGTACCGCCCGCTCACCGCGAGCTCGAGCACCACGAAAGCGGCGGAGTCCTAAACTGATATCATAATGATAGACCAATGTCGCGGGTCGCGGCCAGGCGGGGCCGCTCGGCCGGGGTCAGCCCGCACCGTGCTGAGGCAGATCGAGTGGAATGCGTTTACGGTAACGTCCGAGGTTTACGGTTAGCATTGCCCGATAGCACGCCGATGACATGCTCGGGACTACCAGTTACTCATATATCTTCGCATAACGGACGAAGACGAGAAAGGGGAGGGGCTATGACGGCGCCTTCGCCCGTGACGGGCCTGGCAGGGAAGTTCAGGAACCCGGTAGCCGTATGGCTGCTGGCGATCGTCACCTTCGGAATCTACGGTCTGGTCTGGTATTACAACATCAACAAGGAGACGAAGGACCTCGGCTCCGACGTGAACCCTGGCGGCGCGTTGTGCGCGATCTTGTTCGGGGGCTTTATTATCGTTCCTCCGTTTATCTCCTACTACAACACGGGGATGCGGATCGCGCAGTCTCAGCGGGCAGCCGGCCTGCCGGAGACTTGCAATCCGCTTGTCGGGCTCCTGCTTCAGTTCCTGGTCTTCGGCACGGGGTCGCCTTACTACCAGTCAGAGATGAACAAAATCTGGACCCAGTACGGCACCCCCGCACCTGGCACGGCCATCCCGATCCAGGCGCCGCAGCAGGCGATCGGCTACCAGCAGCAGGGATACCCGCAACAGGGCTACCAGCAGCAGGGATACCCGCAGCAGGGTTACGCCCAGCAAGGCGGCTACCCGCAGCAGCAGCAGGGATACCCGCAGTCCGACCCCTCCGGCTACCAGCAGCAGGGATACCAGCAGCAGCAGGGATACCCGCAGCCAACGAGTTACCCGCAGCAGCAGCAGGATTACCAGCAGCAGGGATACCAGCAGCAGCCCGGCTACCCCCAGCAGCCCGGCTACCCACAGC
>DATJLT010000292.1:0-26977 GCA_035509195.1 Streptosporangiaceae bacterium
CGGCTCGGCGACTAGCCGGGCACCGGTCGCCAGCTTGCGCATAGCGGCCATGATCTCCTCGTCAGAAACCGTGACGATGTCATCGACCAACGCAAGGAAATGCTCCATCGGCAACTCGCCTATCTGCTCAACCCTGAGCGCGTCGGCGATGGTACGGACGGTCTTCGACGCCTGCCAGGCGACCCGCTCCCCGGCCTTAAATGAGTCCCTGGCGTCGGCGGCAAGTTCTGGCTCGGCTCCGATCACTTTCGCGGCCGGGTTCCTTGCCTTGATCGCCGCCGCGACGCCGGAAAGCAGGCCGCCGCCGCCTACTGGCACCACGATCAGGTCAGCTTCCGGGTAGTCGGCCATTATCTCAAGTCCCAAAGTGCCCTGCCCGGCGATCACGTGCCGGTCGTCGAACGGCGGAACCAGCGTGTAACCGTACTCGGCGGTGAGCTCAGCCACGGCCTCGGTGCGAGCGGCCAGGCTGGGTTCGCAGGTCACTATCGTCGCTCCGTAAGAGCGAATCGCCTCAACCTTGACGGCCGGAGCGTTGCTTGGGACCACCACGGTCGCCGGCACGCCGAGCCTTGATGCCGCAAATGCGACGGCATGTCCGTGATTGCCGCTAGAGTGGGTGACCACCCCACGGCTGGCCTGCTCAGAAGGCAGCGCGCTAATCGCGGCATAAGCACCACGAAGCTTGAACGCACCAGTTGGCTGTAGTGACTCAGCTTTCACCAGCACGGCCCCGGCGCTTACTCCAGCAGAGCCAATACGGAGTGGCACCAAGGGAGTGCGCAGAGCGACGTCGCTGAGCCGATTCGCTGCGGCTTGGATCTCATCGAGCGACACAAGGTTAGACATGGCACCAGGTTACGTGGACGTAGCGTGGTAGACAGGTCTCAGTCAAAGTGTACGTAGCAGGTTTGTGAGCAAATTTTTACGGAATCTAACGAGAATAGTGATCTTTGTAATTAAGACTATGATGTGGGGAGGCACGAGGCGAACGAGTTGTGGGGGGCCAAGGCGAGCAACAAGGAGAATCGAATGGATGGGCACAGTGATCGCCTGCTTACTCCAGGAGAGGTCGCGGCACTCTTCCGTGTTGATCCAAAGACGGTCACCCGGTGGGCGGCTTCCGGTCGCATCAGCAGTATCCGCACGCCAGGCGGGCACCGCAGGTACCGCGAAGTGGAGATAAGGGCACTGCTAGGGATCAACGACGGACCAGCCCAGAACTCAGAATCAACTAGCTGACTCCGGCCGGGTAACTGCCGACCGCGCGAGTCCCGCCAGCGTCGCGGGACCCGCGCGATGGTTCCCAGCCGAAGACCCAGTGCCAGGAAAGGTACTGCGCAAGGAAGACCTACAGCGACCTGTGCGAAGGTCACGTGCGAAGGCACATGCGAACGTCTCGTGCGATTGCCAATTTCCTACGGTTAACTGGGTTCGGGCAGCCGCCCGCTAGCCGTGCAATGGCGCCGGCTAATGACCTGTATTCGCGTCGGTACCTCTTGCTTGCGTTTTGGCAGGCAACCATCACCGGAAAAGCGAGCGGTCAGGCACTGTCGCCTGATTGCCCGCCGCGCGCGAGATAGTCAAGGAACTGACGGCGGAGCCGGTCATCTCCCTCGCGCCAGCTTTTCCGCCGCTCATCCATCTCTTCCTCGGTCAGCGCGGCTACGGCGAATCGTTCATAGTCAGCGTCGGCAGGCCCGATCTCGACGTAGGCGTCGCTCACCACCCGGCCGCCGTGCGCAGTTGCTGACTCAGGAACAAGCAGGTTGCCGTTGGGCAGCCGTATTACGTACATTGCCGCATCACCACCAACCCACTAGATGCCGTACCGCACGTTGAAGTAGAGCATGACTGACAGAGCCGCCCGCGTGTTGCCGCCTACCATCTCTACCAGCGCCGGACGCTGGCTCGATGCGATCGCGGCGAACGCGTCGGCGAAGAACTCCCTGCGGCCAAGCTGCCCTGGCTGCCGGTGAAAGTCGCTGACCATCGAAGGCAGGCACTTGTCGTACAGGCCCATGAACTCATCGCAGTCAGACAGCCAGCTACCGGCGGCACCATCGAGGTCGTCTAGAGCGTGGCCGATCTCGTGACACATCACGTCAGGGGTAGGAGAAGGCCGTGAGCCTACGACGACCTTCCGCTCACCGTACGCACCAGCACAGACATCCCAGGTCGCCCGGCCTGAGGGAAGCGGCATCCCGGCCAGTGCACCCATGTCGTCAAGGTCAGGCACGCCGCCAGGGCCGATATAGATCGCGTCGAGCCCGGCCACGAGCCGCTCCTTGATGAGCTGAGGCAACTCGGCCAGCCGGTCGACGGCCTGAACGACCTGGGGCGGTGGTTCATCACCTACCGCCCACTCACGGTGCAGTATGCGCTCAAGGTGACCGCAGTGCCTGCGGCCCGCGCTGACCCGGTTGGTGCGGGCGCGCTCGTACCAGGGCACCGGCTCGGTGGCCGCCTTCGCCGCGGCGGCCCTGGCGGCACGCGCCGTGGCGGCCGCGCTGGCCGAAGCGGCGGCAACGACCTCGGCCACGGCCGCGCGCGCCGTGTTGGCCTGCGCCGTGTTGGCCTGCGCCGAGTCGGCCGGAGCGCGCTTAGGGAGCGGGCCCGCTGGCTGTGCTCTCGGTGGCTGTGCTCTCGGTGGCTGTGCTCTCGGTGGCTGTGCCCCCGGTGGCTGGGCTCTCGGTGACTGTGCTCTCGGTGACTGGGCCGCTGGCCTGGTGCGGAGCGGCTGATTGGCCGCAGGAGCGGCGGCGTCCGCGCGTGGGCTCGGCCGGGGGGCCGGCTTCGCGTCGTTGCCTGCCTGCGGGCGGGCAGCGACGCTCCTGGCCTGGCTCGGCCTGGTCCTGATCGCGGCGCGGGCGGCACCGCCCGCGCTCACCAGGCCGGTCACGTCCGATCCGGTACCTGACGGCCAGCGTTCACGCCGGTTCGCCCCGCCAGCATTGTCTGAGGGGCCTGAGACGGCCGCTCCGCTGTCTGGCAGGAGCGGGAAGAGCCCACGCTGGTCGGGCTGGCCGTCCGGACTCGGCCTGGTTGCCTGGGCAAGCTGAGCTGACCAGCCGGGCTGATTCTGCCAGTCAGGCGCGGCCTGCCGCCGTCGCACCGGCAGCCCTGCTGGTTGCTGCCGCGCGCTGCCGAAGCCTGCACTGCCGAAGCCCGCGTTGCCGAAGCCCGAAGCACCGGCCTGGCCCGATGCGGGGCCGCCGTATCCAGGCTGGTCGGGGCGGATCAGCGGCGCCTGGCCGCGTCGCCTGGCCGCCACGTCGGCATCGGCCATCCGCCTCGCCTTGGATGCTGACTGAATCCAGGCCTGGCCGGCTCGTGACCCGCCGGTCCTGCCTCCCCGGCGGCGATGACTGCCTGGCTGGCCGACGGCGACGCCCTCCGTCAGTGATCGCGGCTGAGCTCTCGCCCGTCGCCTGCCCGGCAACAGACGCAATAACCGTCGAATCACAGTCACTCCCCTGACGAGGTTAAGTCGCCAAGTTATGACGGTAAGCGTTCCGAGCGCAGTGTGCACCGCGAACCGCACCACTCCGTCCGTGAGCAGGGCTGATCGCACACCAACTGGCCTGGTCAGCGGCTACGCTGTGTCCATGTTGATACTTTGTGCGGTCTTTGCCCTTCTTACGATCGGTTTCGTAGCGCCATGCCTCATCGACATAGCCATGACCCCTAGCGAGCACTTCGAGCTTCCCAGCAAGCAGACGTGGTTGATCGTGGCTACCGCCTTCTGGGCTTTCGGTGCGGCCGCCTGGCTGATCATCGGCAGGAGGGACGTCAGGATGCGCGCGGTCTGCAACGAGGTGACCGGCGATTTCATGTTCGGCCCGCAGGCCAGCCTGTGGTCAGCACCGCACCGCGGTTCCCTGCCCGGCTACCTGGCGAGGGGCAGGGGGCCGGAACCGCAGCCAGTCGCTGGCCTCACCGAGTTCATCGCACCTGACGACAATCCTGAGTTCCTGCTCGAACTGGGCCGCCGGATCAAGGGCACGGGCGAAAACGCCTGACTGCTGCCCGCCCTACATGTTCGCGTAAGAATGCAGGCCGCTGATCCACAGGTTGACGCCTACCAGGTTGAACATCAGGCAAGCGAAACCGAGTAGCTGTATGTAAGCCGCACGGCGCCCGCGCCAGCCGGCCGTCGCACGAGCGTGCAGGTAGGCCGCGTACACGAGCCAGGTGATGAACGACCACGTTTCCTTGGGATCCCATCCCCAGTACCTTCCCCAGGCGTGGTCAGCCCAGATAGCGCCGGCGATAACGGCGAAGGTCCAGGCAGGAAACGCGAACAAGATCGCGCGGTAAGCGAGTTGGTCAAGCTTGGCCGCGCCGGGAAGCTGCGCCATGATCCCCGCCAGGCCTGACTCCTTGCCTGCTGCCACTCGCCGCTCGTGCCGGTCCGCCATCAGGTAAAGCACCGTGGTTACCGCGCCGAAGATATACATGCCGATCGCGATGATCATGCCGGTCACGTGGATGGCGATCCAGTACGAGTTCAGCGCCGGTGCGACCGCGCCTTCCGGCGTATAGATCACGACCTCGTCGATGACGAGCGTGATCACGACCGGCAGCAGGACGAACAGGCCCATGTAGTAGGCGCGGAACTTGACCGCGGCGAGGGTGAGGATCAGCACGGCCGCGCAAGTGATAGCCGAGAGGAACTCGTACATGTTGCCCCAGGGCACGCGATGCTCGGCCAGGCCACGCGTGGCGATCGTGGCGATATGCACGACCAGCCCAAGGCACGTCAGCGCGAACGCGGTGCGCAGCCAGGCACCCTCAGGCCACCTGGCGCGGCTAACCGTGCCGCTGCCCGAGCCACCGTTCTGGCTTGACAAGTCGGCGAGCTGAGACGAAGCGTCAACCGGATCGGCACCGAAGTTGCGGTCGGCCTCAGAGCCCTCCTCGGCCTCAGCACCAGCGCCCGCTCCGACGAGGACAGGTACCTTTTCGTGCGCAGGCACCGCCTGCGCGGTCACGAAGCTGCGGCGGTTGTAGAGAAAGTCCAGCGCATACGCCAGCATGGCGAAGCCGTAAAGCATGATCACCAGGACCAGCCCGGCATTGCTGACCTGATCCAACGCGGGATTAGGCACGCTCACTCACTCTCCTTTGGACTGTGCGGGTACCAACTCCGGCTCGGCAGGAGCGGGCTGGCCAAGCTCCCGCTCGAACTCCGCGGTCAGCTCGGTGAATTCCGCCTCGAAGCCTCCGGCGGCATCGGACCTGGTCAGGCCGCCAAGCTCGACGTTCGTGCCGTTTTCGCCATCACTGACTCGGACGAAGATCCGGCGGCGGCGCACCAGGAACGACAAGATCAGTCCGGCCAGCGCCCCGAGCGCGGAGATCAGCGCGGGATACTGACCAGGGTCGTAGGTGATCGCCAGGCTGGCCCACTGCTTGTAACCCGTAAACGTGAGCTTGCCCAGACCGTGCGGCAGGACGATGGACTGGCCGGGTGCGAGAAGCTTGATCGGGTAGTCGATCCTGTGCATCAGCGAGGTGTTGAGGCTGTACACAGACTGGGGCTGACCATTGTTGAGCTGCAGGTTGCCCTCATAGCCGACCAGGATCACCCTGGGCAGGCCAGCGGCGGGGAACTCGGACCCCACAGTGCCGGTGATCGTCTCGTACGCCGTGGGCAGGAACTCGCCGGTGAAGCCAAGCGGCTCTGGCTTGGCATCGGGCACCTTGATGACGCCGTCCGAGCTGAGCCCGGATTCCTCGAAGGGTATGAAGGGCACCGCCTGGTTCAGCACCACATGACCGGTGCCGTCGGTGACCTTGAACGTCGGCGCGTAGCCGTGCCCGATCAGGAAGACCTGCGCACCATCGACGTTGAGCGGGTGGTTGACCTGAAGGTCATAGCGATGCTGCGGGCCGCCGTATTGCGAGCTGTACCGAAGCTCGGCGCTGAAGCTGGCCGGCTCGCCCCGCTGGGTTCCCGAGGTGATGTACGACGCCTTGAAGTTCGTCATCGTAATGCTGAAGGGCTGCAAGTCGGTCGCCGTCACCAGCCGCCCGGGATGGAACACGTCAAGAGCGGTTGGCGTGTTGGCGAAACTGTCGCCTGTTACGAGCAGCTTGTCTGCCTTGTAGCCGAATAGCCCGCCGAGCGCCACCGAGGCGAGCAGCCCGAGCAGCGACAGGTGAAACAGCAGGTTCCCGACCTCGTGCAGGTAGCCCTTCTCCGCCGACACCCAGCCGTCACCGGTACGCAGCCGGAACCGGCGGGCGCGGAGCAGGCTGGTCGCGGAGCCGAGCGCCTCGTCAGGCGTCCCTGCGGCAGCGAAGCTCGTCGCCTGCGGCAGCCTGCTCAGGTGGCGCGGGGCCTTGGGCGGTGGCTGCCTCGACGACTTGGCGAGCCGGTAGGCGCGCGGGATGACGCAGCCAGCGAGCGACAGGAAGAGCAGCAGGTAGATCGCCGCGAACCAGGGGGCGCCGAAAACATCGAAGCCGGAAAGCTTCGCCAGGATCGGCGCGAGCGCCGGGTGCGCCGCGTAATAGTCCGTGACCGCTCCAGGGTCGATGCCTTGCTGCGGCAGTACGGAACCTGGAATGCTGGCGAGCGCGAGAAGGAACAAAAGGACAAGCGCGGTCCGCATGGACGTGAGCTGGCGCCAGGTCCACCGCAGCCAGGCGACGGGGCCGAACTTCGCCTTTCCGTTGCCCGTTGTTCCCGCGGCAGCGACGCCCGCGACGCCGGCCGTCACGACTTGCCAGCTAGTACGTCGCCGATCAGCGCCTTGAGCCCGTCGTACGAGACCTCGCCGACGACTCGGGCCGCGATGTGACCTGTGCGGTCGATGACCAGGGTTGTCGGGATCGCCGATGGCGGCACCGAGTTGTGGAAGGCCAGCGCCACCTGTTCGCCTGGGTCGTTGATGCTCGGGTAGCTGATATTGAAAGTACGCTCGAACGCCTCGGCCGTAGCGGGCTCGTCAAGCACGTTGTCGCCGATGAAGCGCACGTCCTTGCCTTGAAAGTGCGTCGCCAGCGAGCCGAGCACCGGAGCTTCCTGCCGGCAGGGCGCGCACCAGGACCCCCAGAAGTTCATTACCACGACGTAGCCACGCTCGGCCTTCAGGCTGAAGTGCTGCCCGGTGAGCAGCGTCCCTGTGACGGCCGGCGCCAGCTCACGGGAGCCTGGAGCAAAGAACTTGCTGTTGTAGCTCGCGCTGACGAAGCTCTGCCCCGACGTGTTGCCAGGGTCGTTGGCCGCCCCGATCGCACCGCCATCGCACGCCGCGAGAAGCAGGATGCCCGCACCGGCAAGGGCCGTGGTAGCCGTTGCTACCCAGGCTGTACGTGCGAATCTCGGCAGACGGGTCACAAAGAGATCTCCTACAAGCAGTAGTACCGCAACCCTATTGTGCAGGATACGACCGGAGGACGTCGCTCCGGGCTGGCTTTTAGGCTCCGGCCTTCTTCGACCCCGACGAACCTGACGGCTCGCCGTAGCTGAGGCCGGTGAACTCATCACCAGTGAACTCCAGGCTGGTCACGCTGCCGAGCGAGCACTGCCTGCGCCTCGGGTCATGCCAAAGGCGCTTGCCTTCCACGAACCGCCTGGTCACCCAGATCGGAAGCTGGTGACTGACCAGGACAGCCTCGTGCCCGCGCGCGGCCCTTGCCGCGTCCTTCGCGGCGGCCAGCACCCGCGCAGAGACCTCCGCGTACGGCTCGCCCCACGAAGGCCTGAACGGATTCCGCAGGTGAATCCAGTGCCTAGGGGCCCGCAGCGAACCGTCGCCTACCCCGACGTTCAGTCCCTCGAAGTGGTTCCATGGCTCGATCAGCCGGTCGTCGGTCTCGATCGGCAGGCCGAACTGCGCGGCGATCGGCTCCGCGGTCTGCTGCGCCCGCTCGAGCGGCGATGACCTGAGCACGGTGACGTCCCGCCCCGTCAGGTAATTCGCCGCGGCCTTGGCCATGAGCTGGCCGTCCTCAGAGAGCCTGAACCCCGGAATCCGGCCGTAGAGAATGCCGCGGGGGTTGGCGACCTCTCCGTGCCGCACCAAGTGAACGATGGTTTGCTCGCCCGCAGCCTGCCCGCTGCCTGTGCCTGTCAAGTCTTCGCTCATAACGCGCTCAGCCTACCGGCACGACCGCGCCCCGGCGGGCAGACGATGCGGGCCAAAACGCGGGAAAAACGGAGCGATTGCAACTCTGGCATTTTTAGGGAAGCGCAGGAAATGCCATGCCAGTGCACCACCTGGCAGGTCACGAAAACAACACGGCGGCAGGGGAGGATGCCTTTCTGCTGTTAGCGTGCCGGTGAACGCGTCGCCCCACGGGGGTAAAAAGAGAAAAGGTGATGCTTAATGCTACGTCAGCATAAAAGACTGGCAGCAGCCATAGCGGCCGCTGCCACGGTATTCGGCACGCTTGCCGTGGTTCCCGCCACCACAGCGACCGCCGCTCCGGCCTGGTCAACCGTGGTGTGCCAGGGCACAGTCAAGCACCCAGGCGTTCTTATCGGCACGTACTGGAATGTCATTGTGCGGGGCGTATGCGTCGTTAACAGAGGCCCCGCGCTCGTCGAGCGGAATATCTGGGTCGGCAAGGGCAGTTCGCTTCTTGCCGCTTACGGAAGGCACCATTCACACCTCATCGTCGATCGGGACATCTTCGTGAAGGCAAACGGCGCGCTGCTGCTGGGATGCGAGGCTAAGCACTTTCCGTGCCTCGATGACCAGCATCCGAAGCACCCGAGCCTGGACAGCCATTCCACGATCTACGGCAGCCTGCTCGGTGACCATGCGCTTGGCATCGTCGTGCACAACTCATGGATCGGCCATCAGGTCAGCCAGCTAGGCGGTGGCGGCGGGAAGAGCTGCAAGCCACGGGGGATCTTCGCGACCGTGCACAGCCCGGTCTACTCCGACTACGAGGACAACTTCATCAGGGGCGACCTGAAGGTGAAGCACGTCCGCTCGTGCTGGATGGGCGTGATCAGGGACTTCGTCGCCAGCAACGCCACGATCAGCAGCAACTCGATGGCCGACCCTGACGCGATGGAGGTCGTGACCAATACTGTCCTGCTCAACCTGGTGTGCTGGCGTGACTCGCCGAGGGTGCAGTTCGGCGACTCCCATGGCAAGCCGAACAAGGTCGGCAGGCACGCGAGGTTCCAGTGCGGCTTCCACGTGCTCAAGCCGAATCCGGCGGGCCAGAACGTGCACTTCGAGCACATCTCGGTTCCGCTGCACTGAGGCCGGCGTCGTACGGGGCCGGGCCGGAAACACCGGCCCCGTACGGCCGTCACGCGATCTCGGTGCCAGCGTGCTGATCACGTTGCGGATGCCATCGGTCAGCTAAGGGCGGCTGCGGCCGCAGCCGCGGCCGCAGGCAAAGCTTCCGCGATTCTCGCGATCGCTTCCTCGTCGTGCGCTGAGGAGACGAACCAGGCCTCGAAGGGCGAAGGCGGAAGGTAAACCCCGCCGTCAAGCATGGCGTGGAAGAACGCCGCATACGCCTGGCCTGACTGCGCCTTCGCCTCGGCGAAGTCACGCACCGGCTCGGAAAGCCCGAGGAAGAATGAGAACAAGTTTCCCGCCTGTGAGTGCCAGAATGGCACACCGGCGGCGGTCAGCTCGGTCTTGGTCAGGTCGGCTATCAAGGCGGCGGCCTCGTCGACCCGCTTGTAGACGTCCGGGGTGCACTCACGCAGCGTGGCCAGCCCTGCGGTGGTCGCCAGCGGATTCCCAGACAACGTGCCTGCCTGGTATACAGGTCCGGCCGGCGCCATAAGCTCCATGATCTCGGCCCGGCCGCCGAACGCCGCGGCAGGCAGCCCGCCGCCCATGACCTTGCCGAACGTCATCAGGTCCCCGGCCACGCCCTCCCTGCCGTACCAGCCAGACCTCGTCACGCGGAAACCGGTGAGTACTTCGTCCATGATCAGCAGCGATCCGTACTCGCCGCACAACGCCGCGAGCAGTTCGTTGAACCCGACGGAGGGCGGAACTACCCCCATGTTCGCCGGGCAGGCCTCGGTGATCACGCAAGCGATATCGGCTCCGCTGGTCGCGAAGGCCTGCCGCACGGCCTCGCCGTCGTTGTAGGGAAGCACGATCGTGTCGGCCGTCACCGCGCCGGTCACGCCAGGCGTATCGGGCAGTCCGAACGTCGCTACCCCTGAGCCCGCGGCGGCGAGCAGCGCGTCCACGTGCCCGTGATAGCAGCCAGCGAACTTCACCACAAGCCGCCTGCCGGTGAAGGCCCTGGCCAGCCGCAAAGCCGACATCGTCGCCTCGGTACCCGAATTGACCAGCCTGATCTTCTCGGCCGGCGTCCTGGCAACGATCTCCTCGGCCAGCTCAACTTCGCCCGCGGTCACGGTGCCGAACGAGGTGCCGCGCCCGATCGCCTCGCGCAGCGCGGCGGTCACGGCCGGATGAGCGTGCCCCAGGATCATCGGACCCCAGGAGCAGACCAGGTCTACATAGGTGTTGCCGAAGACGTCGGTCAGGTAAGGACCGCGGCCCGACGCCATGAAGACGGGAGTGCCGCCCACGGCGCCGAAGGCACGCACCGGAGAGTTGACCCCTCCTGGCAAGACCGCGCAGGCGCGCGTGAACAAGTCGGCCTCGATGAGTTCTCCGGCAGTCAATTAAGCGATCTCCTCGCATGCGTCGGCAAGCACTTCAAGCAACCGCAACGCATCTGGCAGCGGGTTCGCGCCAGGTTCGGTCAGCCAGCAGGCAGCCGACCCGTCGCTCAGCCGTGACGGCGGTGCCACGACATAGCTGTCACGGCAATGCCAGCGCAGGCCGGTCACCTCGGGAAGTACCTCTGGCTCGCAGTCTAGGTGGCAGGACCAGAACTCGTCGTCATCGGCCACCGCCGCGCGGCTTGTGACGAAAAACACCACTCTGTCCCCTGCGCTTATTGCCACAGGACCGCATGGAACCCTCGATTCCGCGAGCCTGGCCAGCGCGAGTTGCCCGGCCGCGAGCGGAACGTCGAGCACGTCGAAGGTACGCCCGGTGACGAGGATGACGTTGGCGTTCGGGCGCTCGTCCCACCAGTGCCCGATCACGGCCAGGTCAGCGGTCGCCTGAAGCTTCCAGGCCGGCGACAGCGGGTGAGCACCAGGAGCAGGACAGCCAATCCGATCGCAGGAACAGGCACGGCCAGATCCTGAGCCCTGCCTGTTCATCCGGAGCTGACGGTCACGCGGCTGGCTCTCACGCGGCCGGGCACCTTGACAGACCGGCCAGCCAAGTGCCGCATACCGGCTCGCGGCGACCACGAGCTGATCGGCTGCCCGGCGGGCATTTGCCCTGCCCCGCCGTGTCCTTGACCCCGCCTCGAGCATAGGCCGTCCTCCCGCCCTGGCCCGCACGTCGCTTCGCTTGATGATCTCCCTGGCGTTTGAACCAGCCGATTCGATGACCGGCCCGTCCCATGAGCGCGCTGAATAGCGACGGGATTCCTGGGTGCCTATGTTGACCCTACCTCTCCTCGCCGCGCCGACGGCCTTAGTCTGGTCACAGTTCGGTGCACCATCGGCCATGGCCGCGCCAGTAAGGCATCCTTATGCCGTGCAGCACCAAGACGTGCGGGTAGCAGGCACAGACCCGGAGTTCAAGGCGGACGCTCCTGCCGAGCCGAGAGCGCCTTCCAGGTTGCGGCTTCCCGAGGCCGACAGCCTGTGGTGGCTAGCGGCAGTCGCCGCCGCCTTTACCTGCGCGCAATTGCTGTTCGTGCGTCTGCACGGGCTGAGCTGGGACGAGGTCGTCTACGTCAGCCAGGTCAGCGCGCACGTGCCTGCCGCACCCTTCGACCCGGCCAGGGCACGGGGTATCCCGCTGCTCGTCGCCCCTGTCGCGCTGCTCACCTCCTCGATCACGGTGCTGCGGGTATACCTGGCGATCGCGTCAGGCGCGGCACTGTTCTGCTCGCTGCTGGCCTGGCGCCGGCTGCGGCCAGGCTGGATGCTGGCGCTGGCCGGGCTGTTCTTCGCCGGGCTCTGGGTGGTGCAGTACTACGGACCTCAGGCCATGCCCGATGAGTGGCTCGCGTTCTGCGCGCTGGCCGCGACGGGGTTGTTCCTGCGCAGCGCAGGCGAAACCGGGCACGGTCGTGCGGCGAACGTACGGCTGGCTGGGCTCGCCGCCGTCGTAGCGGCGGCCGCACTGATCCGCCCGGGCGACGCGGTCTTCCTGGTGGGCGTGCTGGTCGTCGCCGCGCTTGCGGTACCGTCCTGGCGCAGGTGGCCGGTGATCGTCGCGGTCATCGCCGGCGCGATCGCCGGCGCCGCCGAGTGGATCGCCGAGGCGTACGTCAGGTTCGGCGGCCCGCTAGAACGGCTGCACCTCGCGAGCGCCGAGCAGGGCGGCTTCGGCCTGCGCCTCGGCGTCTGGGCAGAACTGCGCGCCGTGAACGGGCCCACGCTTTGCCGTCCGTGCACGATCGGCTGGCGTTACCCGGTGCTGAGCCTGTGGTGGCTGGCCCTGCCCGTGCTGATCGTGCTCGGCATCCTCGCGGCCAGGCAGGCGGGCCGCGGCAGGCTCGGCTCGGCCGTTCTGGCCACCGCCTGCGCACTCGGTCTGGCCTCGCAGTACCTTTTCGGCATCTGGTACGCGGCGCCGAGATTCATGATTCCGGCGTACGCACTTGCT
Source organism: Streptosporangiaceae bacterium (assembly GCA_035509195.1). GTDB lineage: Bacteria > Actinomycetota > Actinomycetes > Streptosporangiales > Streptosporangiaceae > Chersky-822. The sequence continues at coordinate 12,645 of DATJLT010000292.1, forward strand.
GCCATTCCGATCACCGATCTCATCGCCTGGATCATCGCCAAGACCAGGCCGGCCGAGCGCACCGCGATGAAGGTGCTCATCGGAGTGGTCATCGCCGGTCAGCTCATCACGCAGCACGCCGTGCTGGAACGCCAGGTCGCCGACACGGTCGCGCTGCACGACGACTACGCCAGGATCGCCGCCGACCTGCACAAACTAGGCGTGCGAGGTCGGTGCCTGATCAACGGCTCCCAGCGCATCCCCGTTGCCTTCTACGCCCGCTGCGCCTCGGCCCCCGAGCCGCTCAAGATCGAGCCCCTGCAAGCGACGGCCAGGAATCCGGGCGGCGCCTGGAAGTTCGCGATACTCGAATGGCAGAGTTCCAAGCCGCCCGCGTACGCCAAAAACTGGCCGCACCACTTCCTGCCAGGCGCCGGCTACCTCAAGCTAACCGCCTACTTGCCGCCGCACGGCTGACCAGGCCACGAGCCGTGCCGCTGCTCAGCCCACCGAACCCCGGTTTGATGTTGGCCGAGGTCGGCCGCACGGGGCTATGCCAGGCGGGCGGCGACCTCGGTGGCCCAGTACGTCAGGATGATCCCGGCACCGGCGCGCTTGATCGCGGTCAGGGTTTCCATGATTACCCGGTCCCTGTCCACCCAGCCGTTCGCGGCCGCGGCCTCGACCATGGAGTACTCGCCACTCACCTGGTACGCCGCGACCGGCAGGCGCACCGACTGAGCTACCAGGCTGATGATGTCCAGGTATGCCAGCGCCGGCTTGATCATGATGATGTCGGCGCCCTCGTCGATATCAAGCTGAACCTCACGAAGCGCCTCGGCGGAACTGCCGTGATCTTGCTGGTAAGAGGCACGGTCACCAAATTGCGGAGCGCATTCTGCGGCGTCGCGGAAAGGACCGTAGAACGCGGAAGCGTACTTCGCCGCGTACGCGCAGATCGCCACCTCAGGGAATCCGCCGGCGTCGAGCGCGGCCCTGATCGCTCCGACCTGGCCGTCCATCATGCCGCTTGGCGCGACGACATGCGCACCGGACCGCGCTTGCGCGATCGCGATCGCGGCGTACCTTTCCAGCGTCAGGTCGTTGTCGACTTCGCCTGCGTCGGTCAGGATCCCGCAGTGACCGTGATCGGTGTACTCATCGAGGCACAAGTCGGCCATGATCACCGTGTCGGTGCCAAGATCAGCCGCCAGGTCCGCCAGGGAGAGCTGCACTACTCCCGCCGGATCGTCGGCGGCCGAACCACGGTGATCCTTGGCGGAAGGAATGCCGAACAAAATGAGCCCGCCGACGCCCGCTGCGACTGCCTCAGCCGCTGCTTTCCTGAGACTGTCGCGGGTGTGCTGTACGACGCCAGGCATTGAAGGTACGGGCTGGGGCTCGGCGATGCCTTCCTTGACGAACATGGGCTGAACCAGGTCGGCCGGGCGGACGCTGGTCTGCGTGACAAGCCTGCGCATCGCCGCGGTCGTGCGCAGGCGGCGCGGACGCGCTACCGGGAACTCCGCGGCCATTACCGCACCCTCCTCCTGGCGCCGCGCCGCCGCTCGCTCGGGCGCCTGACCGGCTCTCCTGCCTTCACCGCGGCGTCCCTGATCCCCGCGCCGAACTCGGCCAGTGCCTCGACGAGAGCCTCGGCCGACGGTCTCGGCGCGATCACGTCGACTCTCAGCCCGAACTCGGCCGCGGTCTTCGCCGTCTCCGGGCCGATCACCGCGATCACGGTGACCGAGTGCGGCTTGCCTGCGATGCCGATCAGGTTCCGCACCGTTGATGAGGAGGTGAACAGCACCGCGTCGAACCCGCCGCCCTTGATCGCCTCGCGGATGGGGGCAGGCGGCGGTGCGGCGCGAACCGTACGGTAGGCCGTAACATCCTCAGCTTCCCAGCCAAGCTCGGTCAGCCTGGCAAGCAGCCCTTCCGTTGCGATGTCGGCGCGCGGCAGCAAGACCCGGTTGATCGGGTCGAGCACGTCGTCGTAGGGCGGCCAGACGCTGGCCAGGCCCTCGGCCGATTGCTGGTGCTCGGGCGGCATCAGGTCGGGCGCGATGCCGAACGCGCGCAGGGAAGCGGCGGTCTGCTCCCCGACCGCAGCGACCTTAACCCCGGCGAAGGCGCGCGCGTCAAGGCCGTATTCCTCGAACTTCTCGCGTACCGCCTTGACCGCGTTAGCCGAAGTAAAGGCCACCCACTGGAACCGCCCGGTGACCAGGCCACGGACGGCCCTATCCATTTGCTGCGGCGTCCTAGGCGGCTCCACGGCGATCGTCGGAACCTGCTCGGGCACCGCGCCGTGCGTGCGGAGCTGGTCGCTGATGCCTGCCGCCTGTTCCTTGGTCCTCGGCACAAGTACTCGCCAGCCGAACAGCGGCCTGGTCTCGAACCAGGAGAGCGACCGCTGCAATCGCACGCCCTCGCCGACGACGGCGATGGCGCGGCCGTGCGCGGTAAGCAGGCTCACCCCAGCCGCCTTCAGGTCGCCAGTCACCGATCCGAGCGTGGTGACCACTGTCTGCTGATCGGTCGTGGTGCCGTTCCAGGTGATGGCGAACGGCGTCGAGTCCGCCCAGCCGGCGGCGATCAGCATCTTCGCTATGTCACCAATGCCGGTCTCCGCCCCAAGAATCACCAGGGTGCCCGGCGAGGCCGACAGCCTGCTGACCTCGGAGGCGTGGATGATCCTTACCTCGCCAGTGCCGTCCTGGGTCAGCGGGATCCCGGCATAGGCAGGTACTGCGATGGCCGAGGACAGGCCGGGCACGACCTCGAAGGGCACCTTGGCCCTGGCGCAGTTGGCCGCGTCGACGGCGGCGCTGCAGAACATGAAGGGATCGCCGCTGAACAGCCTCAGCACTAGCTGACCTGAGTTAGCCGCCTGGACGAGCTGGCGGGAGTCTTGGTCAAGCGCGGCCGAGTCGATGATCTCGGCGTCCTGGCGCAGCAGGTGAGCGATCCGCTCGCTGACCCAGGGCGCGGCCACCACCACGTCTGCCCGCGCGAGCAGCGCCGACGCTCGCAGCGTGAGCAGCCCTTCATCGCCCGGCCCGACGCCGACGAAAGCGACGAGGCCGGTGCCCTCGCCGCGTTCGGCTTGCGCCGTCTCCGGCAGCACGTTCGTTCCCGCCTGGTCGGGCATGGGCGTGGGGTTCACTTCGCATCTTCCCCGTCGCTCTGGTGTCCAGCGGACACACCTGTGTAGTTGTTCGCGCCCCTGGCGAGCAGCTCAGCGGCCACTACCTGACCAAGACGCCCGGCCTCGGCGACGGGTCCGCGTGCGCTCGCCCTGATTGCTGACGGTTGCCTGCCCAACGCCGCTCCTGCCGCTCCCGCCGCTCCCCCGTCGGCTGACACGACAACCGCGTCGAGCCGCAACTCATTCGTCCCGGCAGCATACGCGCCGATGGGCGCGCTGCAGCCCGCTTGCAACGCCGTGAGCACGGCGCGTTCTGCCCGCGTCGCCGCACGGCTGAACTGGTGGTTCACGCTGGCGAGCAACTCGGCGAGGTCGACGCGGCTGGCCAGGCACTCGACAGCGAGCGCTCCCTGGCCGGGTGCCGGGAGCATCTCGTCTGGCTCGAATACCTGGCTGACGACGTCGAGCCTGCCGATCCTTGCCAGGCCCGCGTATGCCAGCACTACCGCATCTACTTCACCGACGTCAACTTTCGCCAGCCGCGTCCCCGCGTTTCCGCGAATCGGGACCGGTTCGACGTCCGGCCGAAGCAGCAGGAGCTGTGCGGCTCTGCGCGGCGAGCCCGTGCCGATCCTCGCTCCTCCGTGTAGGTCGGCTAGCTTGGCTCCGTTGCGGGCGGCAAGCGCGTCACGCGGGTCGTCGCGTTCGGGTACGGCCGCAAGCGCGATCGCCTCATCCGGCCAGGTAGGCAGGTCCTTCAGCGAGTGCACGGCGAAGTCGATCTGGCCTGACTTAAGGCTGTCGCGAAGCGCGCTGACGAACACGCCTGTGCCGCCTATCTGCGCGAGCTGGGCCTTGCTCGTGTCACCGGACGTTACGATGCCGACAATTTCCACCGCACGGCCCGTGCGGGCGGTGAGCTGGTCGGCGACGCGCGTGGACTGTGCGATCGCCATCGGGCTCCGCCTCGTCCCGAGCCGCAGCGGTTCAGTGTTCACTCGCCACCCTCCTCCGCGGGCCACGCCAGCATGTCCTCGTCAGGACGGCCGATCGACTGAACCGTGTCAGGGTCAAGCTCGAAGAGCACCCGGAGAGCGGCTTCGTAGGAGTCGGCGCCTGGCGAGCCGGCCAGTTCCTTGACCCGCACCGTGGGCCCATGAAGTAGTTTGTCAGCTATTCGGCCCATTGACTGGGCAATTTCCTGTCGCGCCTTCTCCTCAAGGTTGCCGAGCCTGCGTTCCAGCCTGGCCAGTTCCGCCTCAACGACGGTCGCGGCCTTCGCCCGCAGCGCCACGACGGTCGGCGCGACGCTCGCGGCGCGGTCGGCGTAGAGGAACGAGCTGAGCTCCTGGGCGACGATGCGGCGCACCGCCGTGACCTCGGTCTCGCCAGGCAACGCGGTGCCAGGCACTGCCGAGGTTTCCGCTACGTCCGAGGTGCCCGCATCTGCCATCACTGACATGTCGATGACGCCGACACCATCGAGGCTGGCGACGTCAGGCTCCACGTCGCGTGGGATGGCGAGATCTAGCAGCACGAGCGGACGCACCGTTTCGCCCTGCCCGGCCGGTCCGCCTGGCCGGGGCCGATCGCGCCTGGTGAGGGCGGCAGTAACCAGCCCGGTCGTGATGACATGCCCGGTGGCGCCCGTGCAGGTCACTACCAGGTCGGCGGCGGCGATGCCGGCTTCGAGTTCGGCCAGCCCGATCGCGCGCGCGCCATACTTCTCCGCCAGCCGCTCGGCATGGCTCCTCGTGCGGTTGACGACCAGCACGCTGGCCGCGCCTGACCTGGCCGCGGTCGCCACGGCGAGCGAACTCATCGCGCCCGCGCCCACGACGACCACGCGGAGGCCGGAGAGCATGGACCGGTCATCGTCCGCCGACTCGCCCCTGACCGCTGCCGCCGCCAGGCCGAGTCCGAGGGTGACCAGGTTCTGGCCAGCCGCGTCGATGTCCGTCTCTGTGTGCGCTCTTTTGCCCGCACGAAGTGCCATCCGGCTGAGATCGGAAAGCTCCCTGCCGAGGGTGTCATGCTGGCGGGCGATCCTTACCGCTTGCCTGACCTGGCCGAGGATCTGGCTCTCGCCGACGACGACGGACTCGAGGCCGCAGGCGACGGCGAGCAGGTGCTGCGCGGCCCTGTCCTGATAGTGGACGTAAACCGAGCCAGTGAGCTGCTCGATCGGCAGGCCGGAGTGCCTGGCGAGAAGGTCGCAGATCGCCGCGACGCCGCCGTGGAAGCTGTCGACTTCGGCGTAGATCTCGACCCGGTTGCAGGTGCTGAGCACCATCGCGCCGGTGACGTTGGGCGACATGTAGACGTCATGAAGCAGCTTGGTCTGAGCGTCGCCTGACACGACGGCACGCTCAAGGGTGGCGACCGGGGCGGAGGCATGGCTCAGGCCGACGATCAGCAGGCTCATGTGCCAACCGCCTCCACGCTGACCTGATCCTCGCCGGGCCGCTGACCGTTGAGCTGCGGCTTTCCCGCGCGCGGTGCCTTCACCGCCGACCGGCGCTGCGCGTGGAAGGCCAGGATCTGGAGTTCGATCGACAGATCGACCTTCCGCACGTCAACCCCGTCAGGCACGCTGAGCACGACGGGCGCGAAGTTCAGGATGCTAGTTACCCCGGCAGCGACCAGCCGGTCGCAAATGCCCTGTGCCGCTACGGCAGGCGCGGTGATCGCGCCGATCATTACCCCGTACCTGGTGACGACCCGCTCCATCTCGTCCGGGCCGTGCACAAAGTGCCCGCCGATCGTCGTGCCGACCACGAGAGGGTCTGAGTCGATCATGGCCGCGACCCTGAAACCTCTCGTCGCGAATCCGCCGTAGTTCGCGAGCGCCCGGCCGAGGTTCCCTGCGCCGATGATGATCACCGGCCAGTCCTGAGTGAGGCCAAGTTCCCTGGAGACCTGGTAAATAAGGTAGTCAACGTCATAGCCGACGCCCCTCGTACCATAGGAGCCGAGGTGCGAAAGGTCCTTGCGTAGCTTGGCCGAATTGACCCCGGCAGCGGTGGCGAGTTCCTCACTTGACACCGAGGGAGTATCACGATCCGCGAGCGCGTAAAGCGCGCGAAGGTATAGCGGGAGACGAGCTATCGTCGCCTCGGGTATGCCCTGAATGCTCTTATCTGACCTGGTTCGGCGAGACATACGCCGGCAACTCCTGGGGATCGGCACGGCGGGCATCGGTGCGATCTGACTTCCCGCGCCTTATGTTTCCAGCCAACACGGTGTTCTCAGCACACACGGTACGCCCTTGTGAACGTTTGCACAAAGTCGCCGGAGGCCCCGACACCGCCGGCCACTGTGGTCTAACGCTCTGCGGCGCCTTGTGGTGCCCGCTTCGCCGCATCTGCCATCCCGCCGACCGCCGCGCCGCGCTCCGCCAGGCAGGGGTTCATGTGCTGAAAGTGCGGGGCTGGTCGCCATGATCACAGAAGGTCCGGTCGCGGGTGACGCGAGAGTTCCGCGCTAAGGGCTTCCCGGCCGGCAACGGTTTCCCAGCGCCCCGGCATCACCCGCCCCCGGCCCACCCGACCTGCTGGCCGACCCGGCCGGGTCCGGCCCGGTCCGGCCAGCAGCATCAGATGTCCAGCGATGCTGTTTACCCGGCCCCGGCTACAGCATCGATGTCCCAGCGACGTCACGCGGACAGCATCAAGTGGTCACGGTTGTCATCAGATCCGCCCCGCCGGCAGCAACGCAAGGCCATCGATGCTGCCCGCCCCCGGCACGGCGCCCCCGGCACGGCGCCCCCGGCCGCCCCGCCCGAAATGCCGGCGTTTCGTGCTTGGCGCTAACCTGGGCCCGCACGCCGTTCCTGCGCAGGTGCCGTGGGTGCATGCACTGAACGTGCCAGGGCGGACCGGGGCTGGTATCGATGATCACGGAAGGTTCTGGTAATCGCAGGTGACGCGAGGACTCCGTGCTGAGGTGCTCCCGGCCCGCCCAGCCCGGCCCGCCCAGCCCGGCCCGGCCCGGCCAACACCAAACCGGGGTTTGATGGGGTGCACGCACCACCAAACCCCGTTTTGATGTTGGTTACAGGATTCAGGAGGAGAGTGCCGCGCGAAGCCTGGCCTCGTCGACTCGCCAGAAGTCGTGCTGCACGCCGTCGATCAGCGTGACAGGGATCATGTCGCCGTACTCAAGCGCGTCTTGCTCACAGCCGGTGATGTCACGTTCGCTCCATGGCACTCCGAGTTCGCCAGCGACCCGCTCAATGACTTCCCGAGCCACCTCGCACAGGTGACAACCAGGGCGCGACAGCAACATCACAACGTGGGCCGACGGCCGCGCGGGCGCTGTCATCAGTACCTGGAATCCTCACCGTTGATCTCGGCCCACCCGCCCTGGTACGGACGTTCGTAGCCGGGCTCGTCGTACTCGGGTTCCGCGTGACGGCGCTGGTCGTAATCGGCACGGCGATGGCCGTCCCTGTCGAACTCGGGCCGGTCGAACTCGGGCCGGTCGAACTCGGGCCGGTCATAGTCGGGCCGGTCATAGTCGGATTCGCTGTAGCCGCGGCGCCTGTACTCGCGCCGCTCCGGCTCGGGCTCGCCGAAGCCGCGCCCTTCAAGGCCGCGCCCTTCGAAGCCGGGCTCGTCGTAATCCTCGCGGTCGTACCGCTGCCGCTCGTATCGCTGCCGCTCGTACGGCTGCTGACCGTGATCTTCGTAAGGCGGGCGGTCATCGTAGGGCGTACCACCGGGACCGGCCGGACCTGGCAAAGCGCGCTGGTACCCGAACGGCGCGGGCGACGACTTCGTGATCCCGGTGAGGTCAATTCCCGACTCACTCAACATATCCGAAATAGCGGAAAACGTCGGAAGAGGCGACACCTTCGCCTGCTGCAAGTCGAGTTCGATCACGTTGGTCGCCAGCACGTAAGGACGCTGCTCAGCTTGGTAGGTCTGCACATAGCTGCGGAGGAGGTGCTGATCGTGGGCGACTCGGTCGCGGTACACCTCGTAAAGGATTCGCTGCATGGGAGCCGTGGGGACCGCGTGAACGATGTAGACGAGAGTGTCAGGCTCCTTGGCGCGCACCTGGGCGACGACCCACTCGGTCAGCCGGTCAAATTCCTCGATACGGCCATCGAGCAAGGTGTAGATGGTGATCTGCCCGAACATCTGCCCGGGCAGATCATCAGGGGCGCCGGCCGGGTACTCATTGTCCCAGCCAACGTGGCCTGCCGTCGGCTGAGCGAATCCATCCGAGTCGTCTGGAGGCTCCGGGCGGCCGTAAGGCCCGTCGAACGCCCCGGAGTCAAACGCCGCAGAGTCAAACGCGGCAGAGTCAAACGCCGCGGAGTCAAACGCCGCAGAGTCAAACGCGCCAGAGTCGCCGTACTGATCTTCGCTCCGCCTGCGATCCGCGCCGATTCTGTCGTCGTCGTGCTCGGCCGCGAGCGCGGCCAGTCCCGGATAGTTGATCTCCGAGTTGGGCTCGTCGTAGAGCGGGCCGTCCTGTGCCCTGCGCCTGCCACGGTAGTCGGGGTCGAACTCGCCGGTCTCATACGGCGGACGCGATGAGCGCGGCCCGCGGCCGTAACCGTCGTCCCATTGATCGTCGTCAGCCCGGTGAGCGGCGGCCCGCAGGCCAATCTGCCCGAGGTTCCGCTGGCCTGCCATCCTGGCCGCGTAGAAGACGAGCACCGCAGCGACAGCGCAGCCAAGAGCGAACAAATCCTTCGAAGGCAGCGGCAGCGCGATCCCGGCTCCCTTATCGAGCAGCCAGGAGATGCCTGGCAGCGAAAGGAACATCGCGGCGACCCCCACGAGGACCAGCGGCCTGCCTTCCTCGCGAGGCGTCCGCTCGCGCGAGGACCTGACGATGGAAAGTATCACCGTGCAGACAGAAGTCACGAACGTGAACAGGGCCAGGAGGCCGAGCACAGTCAGCGGAGCGATCTGGTAGACGACCGTCGGGTCCGGCCAGCCTGTGCCGAACGTCACATTCGGATTCAGCGGGTCGGAGCCAAGGATGACGAGGCCGATGACCGCCAGGCCGGATACTGCCAGGCGCATCGCGAACCGGGCGGGCAGGCCGCGGCCGCCGGTCTCGGTCATCGCCAGGCACAACGCGAGAGGCGCGAGCAACTGCGCGCCGAGTTCCATCGCGCGGAAGATCAGCTCACCGAAGCCGGCCAGGTAGCCGACAGTGGCGGCGCCAAGGCCGATAGCCAGGCCGAATAGCGCGATTGTCCAGGCGAAGAAGTAAATCCGCGGCATCTGGGTAGCGCGGGCGGTGAGGACGCCCGTGCCGACTGCTGCGACAACGGCGCCAAGCGCGACCACAATGAGAGCGATCATCCCTGCCTATCGCGGCGGCGGCCCGCCGATTATGCGAACCTCGCTTGCCAGCTAACTAGCGAACCTTCTCCTGGCGAGGACGCTCCGGGTAACTAAGAGTACCCATTAGGCTGGACTAACGTGAGTCAGCTACACCGGAGACCTGACCAGGAAGCGGTCGCGGGGGCGACGGCGGTATCGGGGGCATGGGCGATGGAGCCGACGCAGGCTAAGTCAGCGGTGGCAGCGGGGGCGGCTTCTGCCGCGGCGGCGGCCGTCGACCAGCCTGAGATCGTGCCTGATCCGAGCGCAGGCGCCTTCTTCGACGTGGACAACACTCTCATGCGCGGCGCGTCGATCTACTACTTCGCCAGGGGCCTTGCCGCGCGCAAAATGTTCGGTACACGCGACTTGCTCAAAATGGTGGTCGGCCAGCTTTTGTTCCGGGTACGCGGGGCGGAGAACGCTGATCATATTGATGCTGCCAGGGAAGCCGCGCTTGCCTTTGTGGCCGGTCAGAAGGTCGCCGATATCACGGCACTGGGCGAGGAGATTTACGACGACACAATGGCCTCGCGAGTCTGGGAAGGCTCACGTGAGCTGACCCAGGCTCATCTCGACGCGGGCCAGCGGGTCTGGCTGGTTACCGCTACACCGGTGGAACTGGCCGACATCCTCGCCCGCAGGCTCGGCCTGACCGGCGCACTCGGTACGGTAGCCGAAACGGTGGACGGCGCTTATACCGGCAGGCTGGTCGGCGGCCTGCTCCACGGCACCGCCAAGGCAGAAGCCGTGCACGCTCTCGCCGAGCGCGAGCACCTGGACCTCTCCCAGTGCAGCGCTTACAGCGACTCGGTGAACGACCTGCCGATGCTTGAACTTGTCGGACATCCCAACGCCGTCAACCCCGACGCCGAATTGCGGGCACTGGCCAAGAAGCGCGGCTGGCCGATCTACGACTTCAGGAAGGGCAGGAAGGCCACGATGGCAGCCCTTCCCGTGGCCGCCGGCGCCGGGGTGATTGCTGGCGGCCTCGCGGCAGGAATTGCCTTCCGCCGCCACAAGATGGCCAGCTAACCCCCAGCCAGCGAGCTAGCCCGCGCCAAACGCCGGGCCGCGTTCGGCAAGCAGTTCTGAGATCTTAGCCGCGATCGTGTCTTTGACCTTGTCGGCGAGATCCATCACCGTGTCCTGATCCTCCCACTGATCCGCGGTGAACCCGTCGGTCGGCACCGGATCGCAGAATTCGATGATCCACTTCGACGGCAGCGGTATCGCGCCGAGCGGGCCGAACCAGGGGAACAGCGGGGTGATCGGGAAATAAGGCAGCTTCAGCCGTGCGGCGACCTCTTCCCAGTCGGCGACCATCGGGTAGATCTCCTCGGCACCGACGATCGCGCATGGAATCATCGGCGTGCCGGTGCGCATGGCCGTGCGGACGAAGCCGCCCCTGCCGAACCTGCGGAGCTGATACCGGTCGCTGAACGGCTTGCCGATGCCCTTGAATCCTTCGGGAAAGACGCCGACGAGCTCGCCATCGCCAAGCAGCCGCTCGGCCTCTTCAGGATGCGCGGGTACGTGCCCGCTGATCCGCGCCAGCCGCCCGAGTCCTGGCACCGAGTACACCAGGTCGGCTCCGAGCAGCCTGAGGTTGCGCGCGGCCGGATGCTCGTCGATCAGGCCTACCTGCAGCATGATCGCATCGAGCGGCAGCACGCCTGAATGGTTGGCCACCACCAGCGCCGCACCAGAACCAGGCACGTTTTCCAGCCCGCGCATCTTCACGCGAAACCAGTTGCGGTACAGGGCCCGCGCGAGCGGCATCAGGACAGCACGGTTCAACTCCGGGTCGAACCCCTCGGGATCGACCTCGTAATCACCCTCGATCCGCCGTCGCAGGAAGTCTGCCACGCCGGTCAGCCGGCTGACCCATGCACCAGAAGGGACTTGAGCAACAGGGGCCTGCGACTGTTCTTGATCGCTCATCGTCTGACCACCGCATCGCGAGCTTGGCGGTTGCCGGGCGAGCTGGCCAGCTCTCCAGGCAGCCGCTGGTGCCGGTCTCGCTACTTCTTGTTTCTGCGCTGAACGCGCGTCTTGCGCAGCAGCTTGCGGTGCTTCTTCTTCGCCATCCGCTTGCGCCGCTTCTTGATTACTGAGCCCACAGGACCACCCTCGATCGATACCACGTGTCGCGGCGTGCCTAACATCCGCGGCCATTGCCTCGGGCGCACGCCAACGCCACAGCGTACCCCGATCACGGCACCACAGCGATGCCCGCACGGGGATCGGCGCGGGCAACTGCCGTATTTAGCTATCCAGGATGCTTACCCGGCCTCGACGAAGGCGTCTCTCAGATACTGGTTTACCGCGCGTTCCGGCACTCTGAACGACCGGCCCACGCGGATCGCCTCCAGGTCACCAGAGTGAACGAGACGGTAGACGGTCATCTTTGAGACACGCATGATCGTCGCCACCTCAGCCACCGTCAGAAATCGCACGGCACTGAGCGGAGTTGCCTCTGCTGCCATCGGTAACCCTCTCCGGCGCTCCGTTGCGCCAAGCGATATTCAGCGCACCAGTCACGCCCGTATCCAGCGTAATTCGTAGACGCAAAAGGGCAACCCCGCACGGGGGCCTCTTTCTGCAAGCCACATAGCAGCCACAGGGCACCAGGCGACTCTCCGCTAGCCTGCGCCGAGTTCCCTGCCCCTGTCGCGCGCCGCCTCGATGGCGGCCAGGAACGCTGCCCGCACACCGTGCCGTTCGAGTTCCCTGATCGCGTTGATCGTCGTGCCGCCCGGCGAGGTTACCGCCTCCCGCAGGATCACCGGGTGCTCACCTGACTCGCGCAGCATGGTGGCCGCGCCGTAAACGGCCTGCTTGACCATCTCAAGAGCCGTTGACCTTGGCATTCCGAGCAAGATCCCCGCGTCGACCATCGACTCGACGAGGAAGTACACGTATGCGGGCCCGCTTCCGGACAGCGCCGTCGCCGCATCCTGCTGTGACTCAGGAATCCGCAGCACTTTGCCTACCGGCCTGAGCAGTTCCTCGGTAAGGCGCAGGTGCTCCTCTCCGGCGAACCGGCCAGCCGAGATCACGCTCATGGCCTCGTCAACCAGGACAGGTGTGTTCGACATCACTCGCACCACGGCGACATCAACGGGGAGGCGAGCCTCGATGTACTTCGTCGTGATGCCGGCCGCGACCGAGATCACAAGCTGGTCAGGCTTCACCGCCGTCGCGATCTCATCAAGCAGCGCGGCCATGTCCTGCGGCTTCACGGTAATGACCAGCGTCGAGGCCAGCCCGGCCGCAGCCGAGGCGCTCATCGCCTCAATTCCGTAGGAGTCGGCCAGCGCGGCGCCGCGGTCGGGCCTTCGCACGGCCGCGATCACACCGGATGGCGCTACTCCGGCCCGAAGGAGCCCGGAAAGCAGCGCCTCGCCCATCTTGCCAGTGCCAAGGATCGCGATCATGACCATGAGCCTAGCCGTGGCCACCCGGCCTGGCCTGGCTAGCTACGCGACCGGAGAGCCCGGAGGAAGAACGCCAGGTTCGCCGGCCGCTCTGCCAGCCGCCGCACCAGGTATCCGTACCAGTCGTTGCCGTAAGGCACGTAGACCCGAACCTGCGCTCCCGCTGACGCCAGCCGATTCTGCTCGTCAGGCCTGATCCCGTACAGCATCTGGTACTCAAAGCCTCGTGCCTCGCGCCCGAGCGTCGCTGTCCGCGAGGAAACGATCGCGATAAGCCGCGGGTCATGGGTGGCGAACATCGGATACCCGCCGCCGTCGAGCAGGATCCGCAGGCAGCGCGCGTAGTTCCTGTCCACCTCTGACTTGATCGCGAGGGCCACGCCGTCGGGAGCCGAATAGGCGCCCTTGCACAGTCTCACTCGCGAGCCGGCTACCGCCATCGCCTGGCAGTCGCCAGGCGTGCGGCGCAGATAGGACTGGAGCACGCAGCCAAGGTCGGGAAAGTCGGTCCTGAGCCAGTTGACCAGGCGCAGCGTCGCGTCGACGTGAGTGTGATCCTCCATGTCGACGGTGACCGTCGTTCCCGCACGTGAAGCGGCCGCGCAGATCCGCGCGATATTCTCGGCCGCCGTCTTCTCGCCGTGCTCGGGCAGCCCGAGCCCGACGGCGGTCGGCTTGACCGATACCTCGGTTCTGCCGCCGCCGGTGACCCCGGCCGCCTCGAGCATGCCGATCAGCGACACGTACTCGTTCGCGACCGCCGCCGCCTGATCAGGATCTGTGGTGTCCTCGCCGAGATAGTCGAGCGTGACAAGCAGGCCGTCCGCCAGCAGTCGCCGGACGACCGCCAGCGCTTCCGCCGAAGTCTCCCCTGCCACGAACCTCCGCACCACAGCGCGGCTGACGGGGGCGGTGGTGATGAGGTTACGTACGCGCTGGCTAGCTGAAGCGGCCAGCAGGACCCGGCGCAGCACCGAAGGCACCTCCATTGGGCAACGGCTTAGGCGGCATAGCCTGCCGGCACAGGGTACTCCTGCCCTGCCGGACCTCACCGCCGCCGGGGCAGCGTGATCTTCACGTTCGCCCCGGCATCCGGGGAGACGATGACCTCCTGAGCCGCGCTGATCCCGGCGGTCTCCAGCGTCGCGGTCACCGGCACGTTGCGCTTGACCAGCGCAAGCGCGATCGGTCCGAACTCATAGTGCCTGGCGGAAGAGCCGACGAACCCGACCTGCTGTCCTTCGGAAAGCACGGCCTCTCCGTGCGGCGGCAGAACGTCCTGCGAACCGTCGAGCTGGAGCATGACCAGCCGGCGAGGCGGATGCCCCAGGTTGTGTACCCGCGCGACCGTCTCCTGGCCCCGGTAGCAGCCCTTGCTGAGGTGCACGGCCGACTCGATCCAGCCGGCCTCGT
>DATJLT010000293.1:0-8088 GCA_035509195.1 Streptosporangiaceae bacterium
GCATGCCGTAGCGGCGGCAGGTGGCGAGCAGCTCAGAACCCGTGGCGACGTCGATGCCCGCCGTGACGATCACGAGCGCTTTCGACTGGGCTTTCCCGCATTCCTCAGCCACTTGCACGATGCTGGCGGCGGGTACAGCGATGACCGCCACATCGGGGTGTTCTGGCAGGTCCTTGATGTCCTTGAGGCATGGGATGCCCTCGATGGCTGCGGCGTGCTTGTTGATGACGTAGACCTGGCCGGCAAAGCCGGCCGTCACGATGTTGCGGAGAATGGCATGGCCGACGCCCGAGGGGTTGCGGCTGGCGCCGATGATCGCTACCGAGCGCGGTTTCAGCAGGTGGCGAAGGCTGGCGACGTCGGCGAGTCGCTCGCGTAGCGAAACCGAGTCCAGGTACTTCCGCAGTGCTTCGCTGGCCTCATCGTCGGGGAGCGGGAACGTGAGATCGATGACGCCGTGCGCGACCTGGCGGGTAACCGCGAGGCCCGCGCTGGCGAAGACCCTGAGCATCGCGGCGTTCGAGGCCAGCGCCTGGGCCGTGAAGGCGCGCAGTCCGCGCAGGCGGGCATCGGAAACGAGGTGGTCAAGCAGGAGCGTGGCGACACCGCGGCCGTGCATGTCATCGGTGACCGCGAACGCGATCTCGGCCGTCCCCTGCTCCGCGTCTTGAGCGGGCTCGTAGCTGGCAAGGCCCACGAGGCGGTCGCCGAGCCAGGCGAGTAGCGCCTGATGGTCAGGTCCTGCGGGACGGGTGACGCGGCGGGCCTCGCGGACGGCCGAGAGCTTGCTGACGTTGAAGAAGCGCAGGTAGATGTTGTCCGGCGACATCTGCTCGTGCATCTGCCTGACCGCGGCCTCGTCTTTCGGCCTGGCCGGCCTGATCAGCACCGTGGTGCCGTCGATCAGGAGCGCGTACACGCCCTGCGGTTCCGGCTGGCAAGATGGGCTCATGCCGACCCATGTTGCCTTGCTTCGCGGCATCAACGTAGGCGGCGGGGGGAAGTTGCCGATGGCCGATCTCCGGCAACTCGTCACCTCGCTCGGCCACGCCGACGTGGCGACCTACATCCAGTCGGGGAACGTGGTGTTCACACCGTCCTCCCCGGCGGATCCGGCGGAGCTGGCTGCCTCCTTGCGGAGCGCGATCTCGGAGTCGCTCGGCCTTGACCCGCCGGTAGTGGTGGTGTCCAGGGATGAGCTCGCCTCGGTCATCGCGTCGAACCCTTACCCCGACGAGCCGAAGCCGCAGTACGTGCACTGCGTGTTCCTGGCCACCGAGCCTGACGGTTCCGCTCGGAGCAAGGTTGATGAGATCGTCTCGGCGACGACGGGTGGTACCAGGGACGAGCTGACCGTTCTCGGCCGTACCGTCTACCTGCACACCCCTGACGGGTTCGGGAACAGCGAGCTGTCCAAGGCCTTGCTGGCCAAGCGAAACAGCCCGCTCGCCGGCGCAACCGCCCGTAACTGGGCAACGGTGACGAAACTCCTCGCCATGTGCGACGGGCCTAGCTGAACTGACCGGTGACTTGCCGGCCACTCCGCGGCTGAGTTACCTTCCGGTAATGACCGACATGCCAGAGAGGTCCGGCGGGACCACGGTCGTGATCGCCGACATCGATGAGGCGGCGGCCAAGTCGGTCGCGGACGATTTCCCGCGGTGTCACTCGCGAGCGGGCGAAGGCTTCTTAGCCTCGGTTCGCGATCCCGATTCCGCTGGCGGCGGAGCCCAGATCTGGTCGGCGATGGCTACCGCCACGACGGTGGCAGCGGCGCAGGCTGACAGGACAACCGCGGGCACGGCGGCCGCGGCGACGCCGAGCAGGCCGAGCACCACGATCGCGATGATCCTCGGCCAGTTGACCTTCCGCCAGATCGTGAACTTGAACGCCGCGTGCCCGCCGAGGAAGATCGCCGGCCCGGCCAGGATCAGCGAGGCTGCCCAGGCCGACGCATGACCGCCCCAGCCGTTGCCAGCCGCGGCGCTCGCGCTCTCGCCGTCCGCGGCTGCTGCCACGATGATCCCCGCGACCATGACCGGATGGATGAAGTGGTAAGCCGAGCGTCCGAGCCGCCCTGGATCCGCTGACCGCGCGATCACGTCGGCAGCGTCCTTGGCGCTTCGGTCGAAGTAAATCCACCAGAACCCGATGCTCGAGATCGCCGCGACAAGGAACGCCGTGATCTCCGCACCGGTCAGCGTGCTTTCACTGCCGAGGCGCTCGGCCAGCGTGGCACCGATGACGATGATCGACTCGCCGATCGCGATCAGGATGAAGCCCTGGCAGCGTTCGGCGAAGTGACCGCCCTCGATGGTCCAGTCCGCTGTCCTTGACCGGCCATGCCAGGGCGTGTAGAAGCCGACGATGCCGCCAAGCAGGTCGACGGCGACAGCGCTGGCCCAGAGCAGGTCGCGTGCGGCACCGTGAGCGAAGCCGCCGCCCAGCGCGAGCAGGCCGCTGACGACGCACCAGGACAGGATTCGCTCGAAATTCAGGCGCACTCCGCGGTCACCGATGCCGGCCACGGCAAAGGCGCTCCTGCCGACCTGCATGACCAGGTAGGACGCACCGATGATCAGGCCAGATGAGGTGAACGCGGTCGGCAGGGCGGCCGACATGACCAGGCTGACGACGGCGAGCCCGAGCAGGAGCAGCCGGACCGCGATCCGGTCAGGATCCAGCCAGTTAGTCACCCAGGTGGTGTAAGCCCAGAGCTGCCAGACCATGATGAGCAGCAGGGCGGCCTCTAGCCCCGTACGTACAGCGCCGTGATGCGGAGGGCCGGCCAGCAGGAAATGCGAGAGCTGGGTCACGGCGAACACGAAGACAAGGTCAAAGAAGAGTTCGACGTTGGTGACGCGCTGCGGGCCGGTTCGCTCCCGCATCAGGTTCACGTGCTCTGATGTCACGGCAAGTAAGGATGCCAGGTGATCGATCGAGATAGTACGCAGAAACCCATGCTCGCCACGGCCGGCCGCCTGCCTCCAGACGATTCGCAGTGGGCCTACGAGATGAAATGGGACGGCATCCGGGCACTCGCGCACGTCGGCGAGGACGTCGTCCTGATCGGGCGGACCGGCCGCGACCTGAGCGCCAGCTACCCGGAACTTCAGGGAATGGCGGGCGCGCTAGGAGGGCATCGGGTCGTGCTCGACGGCGAGATCGTCGCCTTCGGCGAGGCGGCCTGGCCGAGCTTTGAGGTACTGCAGCAGCGCATGAACGTCACCGCCGCCAGCCAGGTCCGCCAGCTCGCGGCCCAGATCCCCGTCACCTACCTGGCCTTTGACCTGCTGTCGGCCGACGGCGAGTCGCTGCTCGGCCAGACCTACGCGAGCCGGCGTGCGCGGCTCGATGACCTCGGGCTCGACGGGCCTAACTGGCAGACGCCGCCGGCCTTCATCGGGGTAAGCGGAGCCGACGCCCAGGCCGTGTCGAAGGCCAACGGCCTGGAAGGCATCATGGCCAAGCGGCTCACTTCGCGCTACGAGCCTGGCCGGCGGTCCGCGAGCTGGCTGAAGATCAAGAACCTGCTGCGGCAGGAGTTCGTGGTCGGCGGCTGGAAACCAGGCGAGGGCAACAGGGCCAGCCTGATCGGCTCGCTGCTGGTCGGCGTCCAGGGCTCGGAAGGGCTGACCTTCGCCGGTCACGTCGGCACCGGCTTCACTGCTCAGACCCTCCTCTCGCTTACCAAACTCCTGGCCCCGTTGCGGCGCGATACCTCGCCGTTCGGCTCTGGCGTGCCCCCAGAGCACGCGCGAGGCGTGGTCTGGGTCGAGCCGGAGGTCGTGATCGAGGCCACGTTCGGCCTGTGGACAAGCGCGGGCCGGCTACGCGCCGCCTCGTTCATGGGCGTGCGCACCGACAAGGACCCCGCCGAGGTCGTCAGGGAGGACTAGGCCCTATTTCGCGAAGAAGTGCAAACCTAGCCAGGCCCAGGCGACGAGCATGCCGACGCGGCCGGTCCTTGTGCGCATGATGCGGGTCATGACCTGGCTGAACGTCGGTACGCTGGCTGCGCCGGTGCGGGCGGCGACCTCGGTGGCGATCACGCCGGCGAGGATGATCAGGAAACCGGTGACGGTGACGTCGTGACTGCTCATCGTTCTACCAGGTAAGCGCCGAGCGCGATCCAGCCGAGCAGGGCAACCGCCCGGCCTGGCGCGGTCGCGAGCAGCGGATCGGTCAGCGTGCTGATCGTGGGGTGAGCATAGGAACTCGTGTCGATGTTCGGCTGCTGGAGCAAGGCGGAAAGCTCCCACAGGCCGGCCGCGACGAGCAGCGTGCTCCAGGTGATCACCCCGAGCCTGGAAAACCTGGCAGGGATCACCCGCTGCCTGGTCGGGCCGCCCCAGCCGATGATCACGACGCTGGCGCCAAGGCCGACCACCCCCGCCGTCGTCGGCCATGAGTACCGGGAGAACGAGCCGACGGTCAGCGCGTAGATGACCGCCGCTCCCGAGCCGAGCGCCACGAAACGCAGCCTGGGCAGCCTGGTCCGCAGTTTCCAGACGCTGACCTGGCTCTGCTCCTTCTCGGCTAGCCAGGCACCTGCCCCGATCGCCCTCGCGGCCGCCAGTTGCCTCGAGTGCATGCCGGCGTCCCAGGCAAGCGCGGTAGCGACGGTGAAAAGCAGCAGGCCGTCTACGGGCTTTCCCGAGATGACGGTGAAGAAGGAGATCGTCAGCAAGATCGCGACGATTGGCTGGCGAATCCCGCTGAGAGTGATCAGTATGCGGTCGGCGAAACCGTGCGGAGGAGGTGCCGCCACGGCGACTGCCTGCGCAGAACCGTAACTGACCGGCATGACCTCGCCAGAACCACGCTGATCGGAGACTGGGCGGTCAGTACCGGTTCGCCGGTTACCCCCCAAGCGCGCCATGTAACCCCCTAGCAGGACAGCCTTACGCCGTACCGGGGCCCGTTATATCGGGCCTATCGGATGCAACCAGATCTCACCGCGCGCTCTTACCGCATATCAGGCGGTATTTCCGATGCTAGAACATCGCCTACAGGGTGACAAGGCTGCCCCCAGCGGGGCTCGGGGCGTGCTACCCGATGCGGCAGCCTCGTTTCGCCTTTGCTTCGCCCGAGTTCTTGTGCACGATCAGGCAGGAGGTGTCTACGGCCTGGAAGGCGCGGGCAGGGATTCGCTTGAGCAGGCTGACCAGGGCGTCGGGCCACTGCGGGTACGCGGAGCCCTGGAAGTACCAGTTGCTGCCGTTGTCCGCCAGGATCAGGCCGTAGTTCTTCATCTCAATCAGGACAGCCTTGGCATCACGGCAATAGCGTGCGGCGTCACGGCAGAAGCCCTTGATGTTGAAGCTTGCCTTCAACCTGAACCTGGTGCCCATTGGCGGAAGATCGCGGTTGTTACTGGCACCAGCCTCATGCCGAGCCGGCCAGACATACGCGGATCTGGTGGTCTGCGCCGTGAACCTGATCGCGTGGGTAATCGGCTTGCCTGTCCTGGCCGAGTACGCGACCTGCTGGAAGTTGAGCAGACCTGGCAGGATCGGCAAGCCGGCGGCATCGGCTGAGGTCCACCCGGCCGGCCGTAGCGCGTTGGACCGCAAGTGCCAGATCGCGCCTGAGCCCGCGGTGGAGTGCCCTGGTGCGTAGCGAGCGTTCCACAGCTCATACAGCGTGCAGGTGTTCCTGTTGACCATGATCGCGTGCCGGTCGCCGCCCGCGTTCTTGCCGCCCTCGATCGGGGTATCCGCGCCGAAGGGGTAGGGGCCCTTGTCGCTTTCGCTGGCGTACTGGAACTTGATCTTCACGAGCGGGTGCTTGTTCGTGACGACCGTGAACGGTATCCCGTACGGATAGCCGCCGGGATTCGGGCCGAAGTCCGGGTGCAGGAGAGTGTGCGCGGAATCCATGCTGCGCAGCCAGGCGCCGCTGTGACCGTCGACAGGGAGCTTGGAGACGTTGGTGTTCCAGATGTTGTCCGCCGGGAACATCGGGCAGCGTGGCGCGCCGGGTACGGCCGTGCTCATGACCAGGCCCTTGGGCGGCAGCTTCGACAGGGGGTGCAGTACCTCGGTGCCCGAGGTCGTACGTGGCCGGGCTCCGTGCGCTGCCGCCGGCGCCTTCACCTGCACTCCCTGCCACGGCGGTGCGGGCGTCGCCCCGCAGGCGGCGAGCATGCCTGCCGCTGGAGCGAGGAGGAGGATCTGGACGAAACGCCGTACTCGAAAGGGGCCAAGTCGGTCCATATGGCCAATGCTGGCATAGCCAGGCGCGCGGGGAAGGCGCATTAGCTCGGCGGGCCTGGCGGGGTAAGTTGCCTGTGGCAGGCCCGTTGACGCAGTATCAGGAAATCCGTTCGATCCAGGGAGCTGTCCATGAAGGTGCCGCTGACCGTCGCCGACTTCTTGCGTCGCGGAGCGCTGGTGTACGGGGACCGAACCGCGTTCATTGACGAGCCGGGAACGGCTGGCTCGTTCGGCGCTCTCACGTACCGATCGGTCGAGCGGCGGGCCCGCGGGGTGGCCATCGCGCTTGACCAGATGGGAGTCGGGGCAGGCGAGAGGGTCGCGGTCGTGAGTCCCAACGCGTCAAGGTTCGGCATCTTGTTCTACGGCGTCTCCGGCTACGGCCGCGTGCTCGTGCCGGTTAATTACCGGCTGAACGCCGAGGAAGTCGGCTACATCGTCGGGCATTCCGGCGCGTCCGTGCTGCTCGTCGACCCGGAATCAGACGAGGCACTGCGCGAGGTCAAGGCCAGGCACCGCATCGTGCTCGATGGCGTCGCCGACGAGGAGCTTTTCGCCGAGGCTCCCGATGACGCGCATCCGGCCGGCTGGGATCCCGATGAGGACGCGACCGCGAGCATCAACTACACAAGCGGTACGACCGCGCGGCCAAAAGGCGTCCAGTTGACTCACCGCAACTGCTGGCTGAACGCGGCCACGTTCGGCTGGCACACCACGGTGACCGACAGGGACGTGTACCTGCATACGCTGCCGATGTTCCACTGCAATGGCTGGGGCATGCCGTACGCGGTGACCGCGATGGGAGTGCCGCAGGTGGTGGTCAGGAAGATCGACGGCGAGGAACTGCTGCGCCGCATCGACGTGCACGGCGTCACCCTCATGTGCGGCGCCCCGGCTGTGGTCGCGGCCATACTCGACGCGGCCAGCGCCAGGCGGGCAGCAGGCCAGGAGGTGCCAGGCCGCGACCGGGTGCGGATCGTGGTCGCGGGCGCCCCGCCGCCTTCGAAGACGATCGAGCGGGTCGAGAGCGAGCTTGGCTGGGAGTTCATCCAGATCTACGGGCTGACGGAGACCGCGCCCCTGCTCACCGTCAACCGCCGCCCGTCCGAATGGGACGACTTGCCGCCGCTCGAGCGAGCCAGACTTCAGTCACGTGCTGGTGCCCCGGCCGTCGGCGTCCAGGTCGCCACCGATGAGGAAGGCGAGGTGCTCGCCCGCTCGAACAACGTGTTCGCCGGTTACTGGGAGCAGCCTGAGGAATCGGAGAAGGTCCTGGTCGACGGCTGGTTCCACACCGGGGACAAGGGTTACCTCGAGCCCGACCAGTACCTCGTGATCGCCGACCGCAAGAAAGACGTGATCATCTCTGGCGGCGAGAACGTCAGCTCGGTAGAGGTGGAGGATTGTCTTTTCCAGCATCCATCGGTCGCCGAAGCGGCGGTCATCGGCGTCCCAGACGCCCGCTGGGGCGAAACGGTCAAGGCCCTCGTCGTGGTCAGGGCCGGGCACGAGGTCACCGAGGCGGAGCTGATCGACTTCTGCCGGTCCAGACTGGCCCACTACAAGTGCCCGACAACCGTAGAACTGCGTGACTCCCTCGCCCGCACCGCGACAGGCAAGCTACAGAAGTTCAAGCTGCGCGCCCAGTACTGGGATGGTTACGACAGGCGCGTCAACTGACGCGCCTGTCGCAACCCGCTACGCCGCGGCGAGGGTCGCCGGCTCGGCGGCGGGCTCTAGTGCCAGGGCAAGTACGTCCTTGACGTCGGTCATCAGGTGGATGTCCAGGGCCTCGCGGACCTTCTCTGGCACGTCGTCCAGGTCGGGGGCGTTCCGCTGCGGTATCAGCACCATGCTGATGCCGGCCCGG
>DATJLT010000294.1:0-2440 GCA_035509195.1 Streptosporangiaceae bacterium
ACCGACCAGACGATCACCGGCATCGCCGCCGCCCGCGGGAAGACCCCCGCGCAGGTGATCCTGCGCTGGCACATTCAGCACGGCACGATCGTCATCCCCAAGTCGGCGCGCCCCGAGCGGATGGCGGAAAACCTCGCCGTGCTCGACTTCGAGCTGTCCGCCGAGGAGATCGCGGCTGTCGACGCGCTCGACCGGGGCGAGAGCGGCCGGGCCGGACCCAACCCCGACACCTACGAAGGAATCTGACGGCCGGTGACTGAGTAATCCCGGCCCGACCAGTTTGCCGCCCGTCATCGGAGCTGGTTCTGCAGGCCGTGGATCCCCAGCCAATTCCAGGCCCTTCGGCCGATCAACGACAGCACCCCTAACGGTTAGGGGATCAGCACCAACTCAGCACGCTATCGGGAACTGACGGGAACCAACCAGGAATAACGGGCAAACGGCCGACCGCCAGAACCGGAGTTCACGGGCCCCTTCAAGATCCGCGCCAGCGCCATGACCTGCAGTTATTAGCGCACGTCAAGCCCGGTGACGGCCCTGCCGATGATCATGCGCTGGATCTCCGACGTGCCCTCGAAAATCGTGAAGCTCGTGGAGGTGCGGGCAGTTTCCCCAGGTAGATGGCCTGCTAGGCGGCCGCTTGTCAGCACCAACTCAGCACCGACCGCTTCCTCTGCCAGCCGGTCAATGGCTGCCGCTTGTGCTTAGTCCCTGAAGGGGTTAAGCACCTGAACCCCTGTTCGCTCGAAGTCCTTGGCGTTCCGTGTGACAACCGTGAGGCTGTTCACCTTGGCAGTGGCAGCGATCAGCCGGTCTACTACGGGAAGCGACTGCGCATGCTGCTGGCGCCCCCAGGCGGTGGCGACCGGCAGCGTGATGGGCAGGATCCTGTCCGCGAATCCGAGCTCCACCTCCCTCAGCCAGCGCTCAAGGCCGGCTGCCTGCTCGTTGTCTCCGCGGCCGCGGATACGTGAGATGCCCTGCTCGATCTCCCCCAGCGTCAGCACCGATACATGCAGCCGCTCGGGCGGGGTCGAGGCAATCCAGCTCGTCACGCCAGCGGCAGGCTGACGCTTGCGCGTCTCCGAGAGAATGTTGGTGTCGAGCAGGTAGGTCACAAGCCGACCTCCAGGTCAACCGGGCGTCCCACGTCGGCCTTGCGCTCAGCCTCGACCTCTGTCAGCACCTCTACGGCATCGTCGGAAAGCGCCGGCTCACCGAGCAGCAACACTGTCAGGTCCACCGTCGGCCGGGTCAGCCTGCGGTACTCGGCAATGTCCACCACTACAGCGACCTCCTCGCCGTGCCGCGTGATGATCTGCGGCCCGTCATGCGCAACAGCGCGGATCATCTCACTGAAACGCTGCTTGGCGTCCTGGATCTGCCAGTAGTCGCGGGTAGGCGAGGTCATGGGAACCCCCGAACTGTCTGTCTAGCCATGTCTAGACAGATTATCATGCTGATCCCGCTTCTCGCGCCACGCAAGACACCAGGTCAGTGGCCATGACAAGGTTCGGCACCCACAGGCGACCGCGGCCGACGGTCTCGGCCCGGCAATGGTTGTCAGCGCGAGGCACGAGACGCTGCTCCAGATCATCGATGCGCCCGGCCGGGACTCCCGGCCGCGCCAGCTGAGACTCGACGATCACCTTCGTCGTCACCGGCGGCGGCGCGGACACCGTTGAAGGCCCTGGCGCACTCCACGTCGTCGGCTCCAGGGCCTGACCGTCACCGGCTCGCCGCGGACAGGCGATGCTCAGCGAGACACCGCCAGCACTGACCAACCTGCTGGTCGACGCCGACGGTCGCGGCTGGTGCCGCTGCCCGGGACGTGGACGAGGCGCTGAGCATCTACCGCGATATCGGCAGCCGCGGCGGCGAGGTCACGGCCCGCAACGAGATCGGGGCCCTGAGCCGGGCCCGTGGTGACCTTGGAAATAGATCCCTCGGCGTGATCGAAGGGCAGGCCGTTGCGCCCCATCCAGGCGGCGCGCCAGGTCAGCAGCCGGGCCGCGTCGACAGAAGCCTGCATGTCGGCCAGCATGTAGGCGACGCCCTGGTTCTGGCCGATCGGCTTGCCGAACTGGACTCGCTGGCTCGCGCCGCCCGCTCACGCCGGTCCGTGAGAGCTGATCCGGGCGGCAGCTCTGAACCGCCCGACCCGCACCGGCAGGTGCGGGGCTGACATCGCCCGTGCCGCGCGAGCGCGCAAGCCCAGATTGACGCCATGGGTTAAATATAAGCCTACTTTTCACCTGACTCTATATATGTCATGATCAGTGCGATCACCATTTGCCGCCAATCTCGCCCCTCCCGGAGGTCCGCCGTGCTCGGCAAACCGAAGCTTCTTTTCGCATGCGCCGGCCTATTAGCCCTGTCCGGCCTTATGGCTGGGGCTGCCTCGCCCGCCGCTGCGCCGGCGCAGGCAGCCAGCCCGGAC
>DATJLT010000295.1:0-14148 GCA_035509195.1 Streptosporangiaceae bacterium
CACGACGTTCTGCCAGGTCGGTGCCGGTGAAAGCGTCGGGCAGGAGTTCTCCGAGCTTGCGGGGATCGCCGTCGGAGTCGAGCAGGAGACCACTGCCGCCTGCCTCGAGCAAGAGCTGCCTGCACCGGCCGCAAGGAACAAGCGGCGCACCGTCTGCCGCGACCACGCTCACCGCGACCAGCCGACCGGCCCCGGCCGAGTGCAGGGCGCTGACCAGGCCGCACTCCGCGCACAGCGTCAGCCCGAACGACGCGTTCTCCACGTTGCACCCGGTCACGACGGCGCCGTTGGTAGCCAGGCCGGCCGCGCCAACCCGGAGCCGTGAGTACGGCGCATACGCGTTCGCTGCCGCCCTCCTCGCCGCGGCCCGCAGTTCCGCCCAGTCGATGGTCATGCCCGCTCCGGTAGTTATGTTAGTCTTATCCGGTTTGTACCTAAATGCAAGGTTACGTAGCGTCTCGATTTCACAACAGCCCAGTTGCTGGCGTGATATCCCGCTTCCGCGACACACGTGACGGTATTAGATTCTCGTCATCCTGGGGGGGACTCCCAGGGTTCTGGGCCACGCCCAGCCCCCACATAGGAGGAACCGTGAGAGGGTCTCTCAAGACTGTCGCCGCGCTCTGCGTGCTGGCGATGGCTACCGCCGCCGCCGCGTGCAGTAGCAACAGCACCAATTCAAACAGCCCGTCCTCGGGTGGCTCATCGACGGCGAGCACCGCCGCTACGTTCAAAGCCTGCATGGTGACCGACACCGGAGGCATCGACGACAAGTCGTTCAACGCCTCCTCGTGGGCGGGCATGGAGGCCGCGCACACAGCCGACCCGAACATCGAGGTCACTTACCTCCAGTCGACGACTACCTCAGACTACGCGTCGAACATCAGCACGTTCCTCGCGCAGAAGTGCGGCATCATCGTCACGGTCGGCTTCCTGATGGCCGATGCGACCGAATCAGCCGCCAAGGCCAACCCGTCGCAGAAGTTCGCGATCGTCGACTGCTCCTATGCCTCAGAGTGCCTGACCGGCTCCAAGGAGCCGAACATCGACCAGCTCGTGTTCAACACCGTGCAGGACGCCTTCCTCGGCGGTTACCTGGCCGCGGCGGAGAGCAAGAGCCACATCGTCGCTACCTACGGCGGTGAGAACTTCGGCACGGTGACCATCTACATGGACGGCTTCTACGACGGCGTGCAGTACTACAACCAGACCAAGCACGCGAACGTCAAGGTGCTCGGCTGGAACGAGAAGACCCAGAAGGGCGACTTCATCGGCAACTTCACCAACCTGGGCGCGGGCCAGAACCTGACCAACACCTTCATCGGTGACGGCGCGGACGTGATCTTCCCCGTCGCCGGCGGCGTCGGACTCGGCACGGCCAAGGCCGTGCAGATCGCGGACGCGGCTGGCAAGAACGTCAGCGTCGAATGGGTGGACACCGACGGCTGCACGAACGCGCCGCAGTACTGCAAGTACTTCCTCACATCGGTGACCAAGGGCATCGTCGCCGCGGTCAAGACCGCGGTGCTGAGCGCGGCCAACGGCACCTTCAAGTCCGACAACACCTACGTGGGAACGCTGGCCAACGGCGGTGCTGTCCTCGCCCCGTACCACGACTTCGCCAGCAAGATCCCCTCCTCGGTGCAGACCGAGATCAACAAGCTCAGGTCGGAGATCGAGAGCGGCAAGATCATTCCGGCCACGAAGAGCCCGGTCTAAGCAGCCTGGTTTTCCGGAACCGCCTGCCGTCCGGCCGCCTCGTGCTGACTCTCCCGCCTAGTCAGCACGGCGGCCGGGCGGCACCGGCATGACCGGCATGACCGCCATGAAAGAGAGGCTGCCGGGTGAAGCTAGAGCTGCGCGAGATCACGAAGCGCTTCGGCTCTCTTGTCGCCAACGACCATATTGACCTCGTGGTCCAGCCAGGTGAGATCAGGGCGCTGCTCGGCGAGAACGGCGCGGGGAAGACCACGCTGATGAACGTCCTCTACGGGCTGATCCAGCCGGACGAGGGCGAGATCCTGATCGATAACGAGCCGGTGCACATCCGGTCGCCCAAGGACGCGATCAGGGCCGGCATCGGCATGGTCCACCAGCACTTCATGCTGGTGCCCGTCTTCACCGTGGCAGAGAACGTGACGCTCGGCGTCGAGCGCACAAGGGGCTTCGGCGGACTCCTCGATCGCAAGCGCACCCGCAGTGACGTGCTAGAGCTTTCTGAGCAGTTCGGGCTCCAGGTCAATCCCGATGCCCTCGTCGGAGAACTGCCCGTCGGCATCCAGCAGCGGGTCGAGATCATCAAGGCCCTGCTGCGCGACGCGAACACCCTGGTGCTCGACGAGCCGACCGCGGTACTGACTCCTGGCGAGACCGAGGACTTGTTCCGCATCATGCGCTCGCTGCGCGAAGGTGGCCGCTCGATCGTCTTCATCTCGCACAAGCTCAAGGAAGTGCAGGCGATCGCCGACAACATCACGATCATCAGGCGCGGCCAGGTCGTGGGCGAGCGGCCGCCGAGCACGACGGGCGCGGAACTCGCGGCCCTCATGGTCGGCCGCGCCGTGCAGCTTCGGGTCAGCAAGGAGCCGGCCAAGCCGGCGGGTGTCCGGCTGACGGTGCACAACCTGACCGTGGCAGACGAACGCGGCGAGCCCGCCGTCCGGGGCGTGTCCTTTGAGGTGCGCGGCGGTGAGATCCTCGGCATCGCCGGGGTACAGGGCAACGGCCAGACCGAGTTGTGCGAGGCGCTGCTCGGCCTGCGGCCGAGCAGCGGTACCGTCAGTCTTGACGGCAACGACCTGTCCGCCGCCACGACCCGCGACAGGCTCAGGGCGGGCATCGGCTACGTGCCTGAAGACCGGCAGGAAGACGGCCTCGTCGGCGCGTTCTCCGTCGCCGACAACATGGTGCTTGACGTGTACGACCGGCCGCCTTACGCCTCGGGCATCGCGCTCAACCTCGACCAGATCAAGACCGCGGCGAACGAACTCGTGTCGGAGTACGACGTCCGCACCAGTTCGGTCCAGACTCCGGTCGGCACGCTGTCAGGCGGTAACCAGCAGAAGGTGATCGTCGCGAGGGAACTCAGCCGCGACAACAAGATGCTGCTGGCCAGCCAGCCGACCCGCGGCCTCGACGTAGGTTCCATCGAGTTCGTGCACAAGCAGATCGTGGCGCAGCGCGACCGCGGCGTCGCCGTCGTGATCGTCTCTTCCGAGCTTGATGAGATCTACGCGCTTTCCGACCGGATCGCCGTCATGTACGAGGGACGCATCGTCGGCTTCCGTGAGCCTGACATCAGCGAGGCGGACCTCGGCCTGCTGATGGCCGGCTCGAGCGCTGAAGCAGAGTCCAGGTCCGTGCAGGACGCTCTGCCACCTGACCAGGCACTTGAACTTCCCGGAGCGGTCGAAGGCGATGATGCGGAGTGACCGAGCAAGCGGCACAGCCAGTGCCCGCTCCCGAACAGCCCAGGTCCCGCCTGAGGCTGACAGGCAGCGTGATCATCGAGGCGGTCACGCAGGGCAGTTCGACCGTCATGACGATCCTGTCGATCTTCCTCGCCCTCGTCGTCGGCGGCATCCTGATCCTCTTTACCGACCCGATCGTGACGAAAGCGTGGAGTTCGTTCTTCTCCGATCCTGGCAACGCGCTAGCCCAGAGCTGGGATTCGGTGTCCTTCGCTTACTCGCAGATGTTCGAGGGCGCGATCTTGAACCCGTCCACGGTCAGCGCCGCGTTCCACGGCGGCTCGATCGCGGCCATCTTCTACCCGCTGTCGGCGACCTGCGCGCAGGCGACGCCGCTGATCCTTACCGGACTGTCGGTCGCGATCGCGTTCCGTGCCGGCCTGTTCAACATCGGCGCGGCCGGCCAGTGGGTGGGCGGCGCGATCGTCGCGACCTGGCTCGGGTTCGGCGTCAGCCTGCCGATCGTGATTCACGTGATTGTCTGCGTGATCGGCGGCTTCGTCGGCGGCGCCGCGATCGGCTGGTTTGTCGGCCTGCTCAAGGCGAAGACGGGCGCACATGAGGTCATCGTCACGATCATGCTCAACTATGTGATGTATGACCTGCTCAGCTATCTGCTCTCGCATCCGGCGATGTTGCAGCAGCCGCACCAGACCAATCAGATCGCGCCTTTCATCGCGAACGACGCTAACCTGCCGCACGTGGGCGGGCCGGCTCCGCAGGCGGGCGTGGGCTTCCTGATCGCGGTCGCCGCGGCAGCGGCCTGTGCCTGGCTGCTGTCCAGGAGCACGACCGGGTTCCAGTTCCGCACGGTCGGCGCCAGCCCAAGCGCCGCGCGGAGCGCCGGCATCAACGTGGAGAAGTCCTGGATCTGGGTGATGCTGCTCGCGGGCGGGCTCGCCGGGCTGTCTGCGGCGACCGTGGTTCAGGGCACGAATACCCAGCTAACGTTCAACAGCTACGGTACTTACGGCCCTGACGGCATCACGGTCGCGCTGCTCGGCCGGGCCAAACCCTGGGGCACGGTACTCGCCGGGCTCTTGTTCGGCGCCCTGCATGTCGGCGGCACCTACGTCGCGGGCGCCACGCTCAACCAGGTTCCCGACGACATCGTTCAGGTGCTCGAGGGTCTTATCGTGCTGTTCGTGGCGGCTCCCGCGCTGATCAGAGCGGTGTTCAGGCTGCGCGCGACCAGCGGTACCGGTATGGAAGCGGCTGCTAAGGGGTGGAACGGTTGACCACGCTTACCGCGGCGGTACGCGCGCCGCTCACCGCGGACCGCAAATGGCTGGCCACTGGCACCTTCGCCTTTCTCGGCGTCATCGACGTCCTGATCTTCGGGCTGCTGGCTCACAAGGGCGACGCCGGCTTTGTCCTGTCAGCGTCAGGGACGATCCACATCCCCGTGATCAAGGTGCCTGCGGCGGCGATCTGCTACGTGCTCGGCGCACTGACGATCGCCATCGCCGCCCTGCGTGGCACGTTTGACCTGAGCCAGACCCAGAAACGCTGGGCCATCGCGGGGGTACTGGTGTTCTTCCTGGTCGCGCTGCTGTGCTGGGCCGACGCCGGAGCCATCCCGCTGAACATCATCGGCATGGGGCAAGGCGCGCTCGCGTCGTCGATCCCGCTGATACTCGGCGCGCTCGCCGGCTGCCTGTCCGAGCGGTCGGGCGTGATCAACATCGCGATCGAGGGACAGTTGCTGTTCGGCTCGTTCACTGCGGCGATCGTGGCCAGCGCATTTGGCGGCCTGTGGGTCGGCCTGGTCGCCGGGTCGCTCGCCGGAGGGCTCGTCGGGCTGCTGCTCGCGGTGTTCGCGATCACGTTCCTGATGGACCAGATCATCCTCGGCGTCGTGCTCAACGTGCTGGCCCTCGGCATGACCGACTACCTGTATGACCGGCTGATGGCCCAGAACCCCAACTACAAC
Source organism: Streptosporangiaceae bacterium (assembly GCA_035509195.1). Classification (GTDB taxonomy): domain Bacteria; phylum Actinomycetota; class Actinomycetes; order Streptosporangiales; family Streptosporangiaceae; genus Chersky-822. The sequence goes on from DATJLT010000295.1 coordinate 5,404, forward strand.
ACCGGGGTCTCCTTCGGCTCGATCAGGATTCCCGGCCTCGCCGACATCCCGGTCATCGGGCCGATCTTCTTCGATTCGACGATCTTCCTTTACATCACGTACGTGGCGGTGATCGCGATTCAGGTCGCGTTGTTCAGCACCAGGTGGGGCCTGCGGGTCCGCGCCGTAGGCGAGCACCCGACCGCCGCCGACACCGTCGGCATCCCCGTCTTGTGGATCAGGTACCGCAACGTGATCCTTGGCGGGCTGCTCGCGGGGATCGGCGGGGCGTTCCTGACCGTCGGTTCTGTCGGCAGCTTCAACCCGGACATCAGCTCAGGATTCGGCTACATCGCCCTGGCGGCACTCATCTTCGGCCGCTGGACTCCTCTGGGCTCTTTGGCTGCCGCATTGCTTTTCGGTTTTTCTCTTGAACTGGCACTTGTCTTGCCGACCGTGAATCCTGTGCTACCGCCGGCGATCATGAACATGGCGCCGTACGTGGCCACGATCATCGCTGTGGCCGGCCTGGTCGGCAAGGTCAGGGCGCCGGCGGCCGATGGTCAGCCGTACGTGAAGGCCTAGAACTACGGTGGGGGACGTGGACGACCCTTATGCCGCCGCTTCGGCGAGTGCGGCGAACCTGGCGGCGCTGACCGGGCAGCCCGAGCACGACGTCGCGGTCGTGCTCGGCTCTGGCTGGGCCACGGCCGCTGACGCACTCGGCCCGGCCGCCGCCGAGGTGCAGCTTGATGACCTCGGCGGCTTCGCCGCGCCCTCCGTGCCAGGGCACCTGGCCATCGCCAGGTCGGTCAAGGCCGGCTCGCTCCGGGTGCTGGTGTACCTGGGGCGGACTCACCTGTACGAAGGTCATCCCGTGGAGGCGGTGGTCCACGGGGTTCGCACCGCCGCCGCGGCAGGCTGCAAGGCCATCGTGCTGACCAACGCGGCCGGAGGCATCAACGCGGGCTACGTCGTGGGCCAGCCGGTGCTGCTCAGCGACCACCTCAACCTGACCGGCCGGTCGCCCCTCGCTGGCAGCGCGCCGCCTGACGGATACGGTTCGCGTTTCGTTGACCTCACCGCCACGTACTCGCCGCGGCTGCGGGCACTGGCCAGGCAAGCGGATCCCTCGCTGGCCGAGGGCGTGTACGCGATGCTGCCTGGCCCGCACTACGAGACGCCGGCCGAGATCAGGATGCTGCGGTCGGCCGGCGCCGACCTCGTGGGCATGTCTACGGTGCTCGAAGCGATCGCGGCCAGGCACCTGGGGCTTGAGGTACTCGGGATCTCGCTGGTCACCAACCCGGCTGCCGGGCTGTCTGGCGGCGAACTTGACCACGCCGAGGTCATCGCCGCCGGGCAGGCCTCGGCAGCGCGGGTAGGCAGGCTGCTGAACGAGGTCCTGCCGGGGGTAATTGGATAACGATGATCAGTGATGAACTGCACGCGCAGGTAACGGCCTGGATCGCGGACGATCCCGACGATGACGACCGTGACGAGCTAGCCGACCTGCTGCGCGAAGCCGACCTGCCTGATCCTGACGAAACAGCGCAAGAGGCGGCGGCCGAGCTTGCCGACAGGTTCGCCGGGCAGCTGGAGTTCGGCACCGCCGGGCTCCGCGGCCAGATAGGGGCAGGACCCAACCGGATGAACCGGGCGGTGGTGCGGGCCACGACCGCCGCGCTGGCCGGCTGGCTGCTTTACGTGGACCCGACCGCCGCCGATACGGGCGTCGTGATCGGCTGCGATGCCAGGCACCGCTCTGACGAGTTCGCCGCCGAGGCAGCGTGCGTGCTGGCCGGGGCCGGCATCCGGGTGCACTTGCTGCCGCCCAGGCAGCCGACGCCCTTGCTGGCCTACGCGGTGACGTTTCTCCGTGCGGCGGCAGGAATCATGATCACGGCCAGTCACAACCCGCCGGCGGACAACGGCTACAAGCTCTACCTGAGCGACGGCGCGCAAATCGTTCCGCCCGCTGACCTTGAGATCGAGGCCGCGATCAGGTCGATAGGGCCGCTGTCGCGAGTCCCTGTCGCCTCGATCGACGATCCTCTCATCGAAGAACTCGGCGACAAGGTCGCCACGGCCTACCTGGACGCTATCTGCGCTCTGTCGCCCGCGCCACGGGGTTCGGCGTGGCTGCGCTACATCTATACGCCGCTGCACGGAGTGGCAGGCGGCCTGGCGCTGCGGGCGTTCGAGCAGGCGGGTTTCCCGCCACCTGACGTGATCGAGGCCCAGTTCCACCCGGACCCCGACTTCCGCACGGTGCGGTATCCGAACCCCGAGGAACCTGGGTCACTCGACCTGGCGCTCGCGCAGGCCCGCCGCATCGACGCCGACCTGGTGCTGGCCAACGACCCTGATGGTGACCGCCTCGCGGTGGCCGTTCCAGACGACAGCGCGCCTGGCGGCTGGCGCACGCTGACCGGCGACCAGGTCGGCGCGCTGCTAGGTGCTTATTTGCTTGACCGGGCGAGGCCGGGAGCGCACGCAGCCAACGCTGACTATCAGCAGCCGCTCGTGGCCACCACGATCGTGTCGTCAACGATGCTGGCCAGCATCGCGGCGGCGGCCGGAGCCGCCTATGCCGAGACCCTGACCGGCTTCAAGTGGATCGCGCGGGCCGGTGACCTGCGCCCGGAGAACCGGTTCATCTTCGGCTACGAAGAGGCGCTCGGTTACACGATCGGCACGATCGTGCGGGACAAGGACGGTATAGGGGCTGCGCTGGCCGTGCTCAGCCTGGCCGCGCGGGCCAGGTCGGGAGGTGAGTCACTGCTCGAGGCCTACGACGCGCTTGAGGTCGCGCACGGAGTGCACCTGACCGGGCAACTCACGGTGCCGACGACGGCACCCGTGCACGTGATGTCCACGCTGCGGGTCGCTGCTCCTTCCGAACTGGCCGGGCAGCCGATTCTCGCTACTTCTGACCTGACCGGAGGAACTGCCGACCTGCCGTCGGCTGACGTGCTGCGCTACCGCCTGCGCGGGGCACGGGTCGTCATCAGGCCGAGCGGCACCGAGCCGAAGATCAAGGCCTATCTCGAGGTCGTAGAGCCAGTAGTCGCCGGCCGCCTCCCTGAAGCCAGACGAGCCGCCCGCGCACGCATGGACCCCCTCCGCGAAGCGGTCAGGACCTTGCTCGACAGCTAAGCCCTCCTTCCCCGCACCGCGGACCCCGTCCGCGGACCCCGTCCGCGCCCGCCGGCCGCGCCCGCCGTCCGCGCCCGGCCGTCCCCGGCCGGCCGTCCCGGCCGGGCACCCTCAAACCCCGGATTGAGGGCAGTATGGACCCTCAAACCCCGGATTGAGGGGTCAGCCCGGCCGCCCGCCCCGGCTTGGCTACGACATCGGTGGCTCGGCGATGCTGTTCGGGGCGCCACGGCTAGGCTGCCTGTTATGACGCACTTCCATGATGGGGTTGCTTGCGAGGTCGCGCATGGGTCGGTTCCCGGTCCGGCCACTGAGGGGCGAGCGCTGGTCGCGGTGTTCGCCAATCCGGTCGCCGAGTATCTGTTGCGGTACGCATCCGACGCCGGGTACCGGGTTGTGCTGGTAGAACCCGACGCCGAACGGGCGGCCAAGTTCAACGGCACCGGGGTGCCCGTCTATCCGGACCTCGGATCTCTGCCAGATGCCGCGACCGACGTGGTACTTACCGATCACCACAGGGACGAGATAGGCGTCATGCTCCGCGACGCGCTTGCTACCCAGGCCCGCTGGGTCGGCATCATGGGCAGCCCTCGCGTCGAGCCGCCGCACATCCAGGCCCTTGCCCTGCTCGGCGTAGCCCCCGACGAGATCGCACGCGTGCACCGGCCAATCGGGCTGAACATCGGCTCGCGGACGCCGCCGGAAATCGCGATCGCTACTCTCGCCGGGCTCATTGCCGACCGTAACGGCCGGCCTGGCGGATTTTCCTTTGGCTGACGCCAAACCCCTGCCCGCGAAGCTGGGCATCGGCGAAGACGACGAAGTACTCGTCGTCGGGGCGGCGAACGGGTTCACCGACGTCCTCACGAGCGTGCTCGGCGACTCGGCCGTTGTCCACACCGATCTCGGCGACTCGGCGTTCTTCGACGTGATCATCGCGTTCTTCGTGTGGCGGGCCGAACTTGAGGATCAGCTTGACCGGCTCAGGTCCAAGATGGCTCCCGCTTGCGGACTCTGGATCGCCTGGCCGAAGAAGGTGGCCCGCGTGCAGACCGACCTTAGCGACAACGTCCTGCGGGAAGTCGTTCTCCCCACCGGTCTGGTCGACAACAAGGTCTGCTCCATCGACCAGACCTGGTCAGCCCTGCGGTTCGTCACCCGCCGCGAACTCCGCCCTCGCTAAGGTTCCGTCGGCCAGCAGTTTGTCCTTGTCTGCGATGGTTAGCCGGGTCTGCGCGGCCCGCGCGCCTCAACACTTTTGATGGCCAGTAAACCGGATCTCGACATTGCGCGTCTGAAATTACAGATCTGACCTTGGAAGGTGCGCCCCCACTTCTACTTCGCCCGGGCAAGGCGGTATGCATGCGTTCAGCAGTTGGCACGGTGGTGAAACATTGCCTTGCAAAGCTGTCTCTCGCGAACGGCGCTCTGCCGGTGCGACGCCTTCGCCTGGGCCGCGAAAGCACACGCCGGAATCGCGACGCGGATAGCCGCATGGTGCGGGCAGGGGATGAGAAACATGAATGCGCTGCTGACAGACCTGACGTGGATCAGCGGGGCAGCCGCCATGATCACAGCGCTGTTTACGCTTCTCTTCCGCCTCGCCTGGCGAAGGGGCAAGGGATTGCGGGAGCCCTAGCAGACAGTTATCACATTCCGTCCGCCACGCTCCGTCGTCAGCACGTTGGATGGCAGACTGCCGCAGCGCTGCTCATCGCCGTGCTCGCAGTAGCCAGGCATGTCGATTATCTTGCGCTGAGTTACCGGTCCGACCGCGTTCTCATGATTCTCTGGACCTTCATGCTCACCTACATGGCCGCGCAGTGGCTCCTTTCCTGGCGCGACCGGCCGTGGACTGTCACCGACAGCCAACAACAGCTCCTGGCAAAGCTGCGTGTGGTCGTCAACATTCCGCTCTATAACGAGGAGCCGCTCTTTCTTGACCGCTGTCTGTGGGCGCTGGTCAATCAGTCACGCAGGCCGCAGCGTATTGACGTAGTCGACGACGGGTCGACCATCGACTACACCGCGCTGCGAATGCACTGGGAGGGATGGCACGGCAGCACAGAGATCACCTGGACGCGCCAGCGAAATGCCGGCAAGAAGTTCGCGCAGGCAGCAACCTTCGTATCCGACGATACTGCGGACATTTTCGCGACCATTGACAGCGACACCTGCCTTGAGCACCGAGCGCTTGAGGAAGGGCTTAAGCCCTTTGCCAGGCACCGCGTCGCATCTGTCGCCGGCATCGCGCTAGCGCTGAATTCCGGCGTAAGCTGGCTGACTCGCACGGTTTCCGCGCGTGACCTTTACTTTCAGATCGTCGCCGCTGGCGCTCAGTCAGGTTTCGGCGACGTGCTGGTGAACCGCGGCGCATTCGCATTGTACCGGGCCCCGGTGATCAGGGATATCATTCCGGCCTACCTGAACGAGACATTCTTCGGCAGGCCAGTGCGACTGGGCGACGACGCAACGCTGACCCTTTTCGCCCGAGGTGCTGGCCTCGCGGTCCAGCAGCCTACCGCGTTCGCTTACACAATGAATCCGGAAACGCTATCCCACCACTTCAGGCAGTGGATCCGGTGGATGCGGGGTGCGACGATCCGCAACTGCTGGCGCGTACGCTACTTGCGGCCATTTTCCTGGGGCTGGCTATCCACCGTGCTCGGGACCTACTCATTCCTGGCATCGTTCGCGCTCCTCGTCCTGGTCCTGGCGACCTTGCCGAGTTCAGCCAGTTTCGCTGAAGGCACGCTCGCGGCCATGATCGGCTGGGCGTACCTGACCAGCCTCCGGGTCATGGCGGTACACCGCAGCGACGAGAACTGGGTGTACCGGACGGGAACCTGGCTGTCCTATCCGCCGGGGGCACTGTGGAACCTGATGGTCCTCCGGCCGCTTCGCTTGTACGGAATTGCCACCTGTCTCCGGCAAGGCTGGACCACGCGAACCGCAGGCGCGGAGGCGCTCACGCCTCCGCAACTAGAAACTGAACCCGCCCTGCTAGCAGAAAGCACAGTGACGTGAGTCATACAAGTCAGCGCGCCGCCATGGCCATTCCAATCGTGATCGCGCTGGCCCTTGGAACGACAATCTTCTTGCTGCCACATCACAAAGCGCCGGTCTATGTCGGGCCGCAGACGGCGGCACAGGCTTCCGCTTGTGGTCTAGAGCGCAAGGTAAGTCGTTACGTGGGCATCGCGCCGGGCATCGACTGGCCAGTAAAGATAAAGCGCTTCACCGCCGCTGGGCTGAGGCCATCGCTAGTCGTAGATTATACGAGCTTCGGCGTGCCGCTTGACGGCACCCGGATGTGCGAGCTTATTAAGCTCGGCGATCTGCCGCTGGTTGTCTTCAACCCGCGAACGGAGAAGCTGAAAGCCATCGCGGCAGGCAAATACGATGCCTGGATCAAGACATACGCCCAGGAAGTAAGCGATCTCCATCATCGGATAGTGCTGAGCTTTGCACCCGAGATGAACGGCTGGTGGGATCCATGGGGAGCCCCGAAGAGCACGCCCGCGGCCTACATTGCCGCCTGGCGGCACATTCACAACATCTTCGGTCGCGAGCACGTTACTAACGTCATCTGGTCATGGGACATCGATGACTGCTGCTCCTCGCGCCAGTGGTGGCCGGGCGCGAAGTACGTGAACTGGGTAGGAGTCGATGGCTACCTGAGGCAGTCGAGGCCATTTTCGGTCGTCTTTTCCGGGCGGATCAAGGAGGTTCGGAGCTTCACGAAGAAACCGATTTTCATTGCGGAGACCGCGGTAGCTCCTGGACCGGAGTGGAAGTCCAACGTCACTAGCCTGTTCAACGGCGAGAGAAAAGATCACCTGTTCGGCGTGGTCTGGTTCGACAGCAATGCCCAGGCCCGATGGCGTATTGACAACAACCGAGCTGAACTCGCATTCGTGCAAAGAGAGGAAGAGAAATGAGAATTCTCGTGCTGGGCGGTGACGGGTACCTCGGCTGGCCGACCGCCATGTACTTGTCGATGCGAGGTCATGACGTCCATATCGTGGACAATTACTGGCGCCGGAAGGTCCATGCCGAGGCGGGGAGCGATTCGCTGGTTCCGATCGCGCAAAATCTAGTGACGCGGGCAGCGGCATGGCGAGAGGTAACCGGCAGAACCATAACTATCACCGAGGGCGACCTTACCGACTGGTCGCTGATGGAGATGGTATTCGGCGATTTCTGCCCGGAGACGATCATTCACTACGGAGAAATCCCATCGGCGCCTTACTCGATGATGGATCAGCGTAGATCGGTCCTGACGCAGCACAACAATGTCGTCAGCACCCTGAACGTGCTGTGGGCGATGCGGCGGTTCACTGACGGAGCGCATCTAGTAAAACTTGGCACGATGGGAGAGTACGGCACGCCGAACATTGAAATCGAGGAAGGCTGGCTTGAAATTGAGCACAAGGGCCGCAAGGAGCGAGTGCTGTTCCCGAAGCGGCCCGGCTCGTTCTATCACCTGTCCAAGGTTCATGACAGCAACAACATCGAGTTCGCGTGCCGTATCTGGGGCATACGGGCGACCGACCTGAACCAGGGCGTCGTATACGGCATAGAGACGGAAGAGACCCGGCTCGACCCGCGACTGGCCACGCGCTTCGACTACGACGATGTTTGGGGAACGGCCTTGAACCGGTTCTGCGTGCAGGCCGTCATCGGCCATCCCCTCACGGTCTACGGCGGAGGCGGTCAGACTCGCGGTTACCTCAACATCCTCGACACGTTGCGCTGCGTGGAATTGGCAAGCCTCAATCCCGCCGAGCCGGGAACGCTCAGGGTGCTGAACCAGTTCACCGAGCAGTACTCGATCAACGGACTTGCCGAACTCGTACAGCGGGCCGGGAAGACGTACGGCCTGGAGGTGGAGATTCAGCACCTCGCCAACCCGCGCGTGGAGCTGGAAGAGCACTTCTACAAGGCTTCTCATTCCAAGCTCATCGACCTCGGACTGGTGCCCCATTTGCTGTCAGAGACGCTGATAGAACACGTCTTCGAGTCGATTCAGCGGCACAGCGACCGCGTGCTCACCAGCTTTATCGAGCCGTCCACCACCTGGCTAGGCGGTTACCGAAGCCGCTCAGCGAGCAGGGTCGCCATCGCGTAGTTGGAGGTGAGGGCCGGGTCGGGGGCCGGGGACCAGGCGAGCGCGGTCAAGCTCAGCCTGGCGGGGATGGCGACGCGCAGCGGGACCACGATCTTGACGTTGTGCTTGCCGCCAATGCTGCGAGGCGCCCAAAGCAGGACGTTGCCGTCACGGCGCAGCCCTTTCAGGCTTGCCGGGCAGGCGTCGGCGGGCAGGACCAATGCGACCTGGGCCTTGCCGACGTCAGCCGGGCCGGAATTCGCGGCGCTTATCGTGCAGTTGAAGTTCGCGGACGGGCTGACCTTGGACGGGCATGAGATCTTGACCGACAGATTGGCGCCGTTCGCTCGCCGGCCGCTGACCTTGACCGTGAAGGGTCCTGCGGTCGTCTTGCCCGCGGCGTTGCTTGCGATCACCGAGTACTTAAAGCTCTTGGCCTTCGCCGGGGGCGTGCCGTGTACCAGGCCGTTGCCGCCGCCGATCGACAGCCACGACGG
>DATJLT010000296.1:0-20700 GCA_035509195.1 Streptosporangiaceae bacterium
GGCGGGCGGCCGTCGCGCCAGCCTTCCTTCGGATGCATGATGTGTCACCCTTCGCCGGGTTCGTGCCAATGAACTTTAGGGGTCCACGGGCTGAACCGTCCTTCAATTACCTCACTTCATTACTACTACGCCGGTGTGGAGGCAAGTATCAGCAGGTCAGGTCCACCAAGCCAGGTCAGTTGAGTTGCCTTGCGACGGAATTCCACTCCTGATGCCACAAGGCCTGCGCCCCGATCTGGAGCTGGAGTTCCTTCAGTCCCCGGTAGAAGTAGTTTTGCAGGACGGTGGTGGTGATCAGCGCGGAAGGTATGACGCCTTTGTTCACCATCCGCTCGGGTGTCATCCAGGTCAGCGGCTGCATGAATCCGGTCTGGCGTACGTTGTCGACCGCGTTGGGCCGGTTCAGCATGAAGTTGAGGAACAGGTGGGCCAGCACCGGGTTACGCGCGTTGCGCGGGATCGTCATCGTGTCGTTGGCGACAGGTCCTGAACCGTCGGGCGGGAACCAGTAGCCGAGCACGTCGTGCGGCAGGCCGGGGGTCAGGTACTGAGCGGCGGCCGCGACCTGGCCAGACCAGCACTGTGCGATCGCCGTCTTGCCGGTGCCGAGTTCCCTGAAGACGTCGGTCGACAGTCGCGGGCGTACGAGCCTGACCAGTTCCGCCAGCGCGCCGCCTGCCGCGTCGATCAGCCTCGGGTCAGGGGTGTTCAGGTTGGTCGTGCCGGTCTGGAGCAGGCCGAGGCCGATGCCCTCGCGGTAGTCGTTGAGCACCGCGACCTTGCCCTTGAACTTGGCGTCCCACAGCACGTTCCAGCCGTTGACCATCGCGAACGGGTTGGCCTCCACCAGGTCCTTACGCCACCCGATGCCGGTCGTGTAGATCGTGTAAGGGACCGTGTACTGCCAGCGCTGGTCGTAGAACGGGTTGGTGTACTCCGCCCAGACCTGGTTGATGTTGGTGATGTAGCCCTGGTTGAGCGGCTGGATCAGGTTGCCGTTGATCAGGGTGCTGAGCACGTCAAGCGTGCCGCCGAGCAGCACGTCGACCTGTGAGCCGCGGTGACTGACGAGGTTGATGCCCTCAGTCATCGTGCTGAACGTCCGCAGTTCGACCCGGCACTTGTACTTGCGCTGGAAGTCGATGAGGCAGCGGTGCCCGATCCGCCCCGGCCAGCAGATCACTCGCAGCGTGGCGTCTCGCTCCGGTCGCTGCCCGCCGGGGATCGGCAGGTTGTCCAGGTGGATCGGCCAGAGCACCGGGTGAAACGGCGAGGGAGGCAATGCCTGGAACAGCAGCTTCGCCTTGACTTCGTTCGCTCCGCAGCCGGAAAGGAGGCCGCCGAGGCCGCCAGCCGCTATCGCGGCGGCGGCCCCGGTCAGAAAGCCTCGCCTGCTTGTGCCTGCCCTCACCCGGCGGAATCTAGCACCTTGCCAGGGCCAGCGATGCTCGCAGCGAATCTCGCAACGTTACCGTTAAACCGGTCGATATCCGCCGCGTCGTGCTGCACCGAGATCAGCCACTGCTCCGCCTTTCCCCACGGCGGCAGGAAGACGCCGCCATTGTGCTGGAAGAGCCAGTGCGCTTGACTGTAGTCGCCGTTGATGGCCAGGAAGCCGCGGAAGTCGTTCACGGGTTCGCTTGTGAACACGATGCAGCCCTTGGCGCCGACCGACACCACCCTCGCGGAAAGGCCGTTGGCCGCGATCGATGCCTCCGTGGCCGCGACCGCCCGCTGGCGAAGCTGGTCGATCCGCTTGTAAGCCTCCGGGGTCGCGACCTCGTAAAGCATGGCCTTGGTAGCCGCCATCGCCAGCGGATTGCCGTTGAAGGTGCCCACCATCTCGTACTCACCCTCGGCGACGTGCCGCATGACGTCGGTCGTGCCGCCGATCGCCGCGACTGACACGCCCCCGCCGATCGCCTTGGCCAGGCAGATGATGTCAGGTACCACGCCGGTGACGCCGACCGCGCCCTTCGGCCCCGCGGTGAGGCCGGTCTTGACCTCGTCGAAGGCAAGCAGCGCACCGTGCCGGTGCAGCAGCTCCTTCAGGCCGGCGAGGTAGCCGGGCTCGGGCGGGATAATCCCGGCATTCATCATGATCGGCTCGAGGATCATGCCGGCGACCTGGCCCTTGTTCTCCGTGAGTACCCGGTCGACGGCCGCGAGGTCGTTGAAGCCGACGATCAGCGTGAGGTCGGTCAGCGCGCGAGGGATGCCGGTGCTCGACGGCGCGCTGGCCGGCCTCTCCGCCGGTCCCATTTCCTCTGGTTCCGGGTAAACAGAAACCTGGACCGAGTCGTGGTGCCCGTGGTAGCAGCCCTCGACCTTGATGATCAGGTCACGCCCGGTGATCGCCCGCATCAGATGGACGGCGTCCATCGTCGCCTCTGTGCCCGAGTTCGCGAACCGCCACAGTGGCAGCTCGAACCTTTCGGCTAGCTGCCTGGCGACGGCGAGCGCGTCCCTGGTCGGCTGCGCGAAGTGAGTACCGCTCGCGACCTGACGCTGCACCGCCTCGACGATCGCCGGGTGCGCGTGGCCGGCCAGGGAAACGCCGTAACCGCCGTGCAAGTCGACGTACTCGTTGCCGTCCACGTCGTAAAGCTTGGAGCCGCGCCCGTGGCTGAGCCACACAGGCTGTGGCCGCGCGATCTGCCAGCTCGAAGTCACGCCGCCTGCCAGGGCGGACTTGGCCGAGTCGGCCAGCCTGGCCGACTCGGGCTGACGGCGGATGAAGATCGCCTCTTGCTCGCTGATGATGTCTGCCAGGCTCGGCCCCTGTGCTTGCTGTGCTCCAGCGGGCGCGGGCCGGCTGGTGCCGCGCGGGGTAACAGGGCGGCCTGGGCTGGCCGGGGTCGCGGGCGGGCGCTGGGGAGCGGCGGCAGGGCGGGGCTGGGGCTGAGCTGAGCTGCCGGCCGGGGCCGGATGAGTTGCGGAGGTCGAAGTAACAGGGGCCGGGCTAGTAGAAACTGAACTTTCGCTTGACGAGGCCTGTCTATGGGCCATCACGTGCTCCCCTAACGGAGTTGACTGAATGTTCAGTCTAAGAGGAGTCGCACCTGAGCCGCAAGAACCGGCGCCGACCGGACTATGCTCCGGCCTCATGCGCCGGTTGCTCGTCGTTCACCACACGCCGTCCCCGGCGATGCAGGAAATGCTCGAGGCGGTACTCAAGGGCGCCCGCACCGACGAGATCGAAGGCGTCGAGGTCGCAGTGACCCCTGCGCTGACGGCCGGCGCCGCCGAGGTACTCGCCGCCGACGGTTACCTGCTCGGGACGCCAGCCAACATCGGCTACATGTCAGGTGCGCTCAAGCACTTCTTCGACGGCATCTACTACCCCTGCCTCGAAGCCACCAGGCGCCGCCCCTACGGCCTCTACGTCCACGGCGCCAGCGACACCGCAGGTGCAGTCAGGGCCATCGAGTCGATCACGACCGGCCTGGCCTGGCGCCAGGCCAGGCCTCCCGTGCTGGTCACAGGCCCGCCTGCGGCCTCAGACCTGGAAGCCTGCTGGGAACTAGGCGCCACCCTAGCCGCCGAACTCGCCTAACCCGCCCCTCCGCCCCGCCCCCGCGCCGTCCCGCCCGCCGCGCCGTGTTCCGCCCGCCGCGCCGTCCCGCCCGCCGCGCCGTGTTCCGCCCGCCGCGCCGTGTTCCGCCCAGGGGCCGCTCGGTGGCTTGACGTGCGGGTTAGGCGCACGGCTCCGCTCCCTGCCTGTGCATGGAGTGACCGTCGGGGCTGCTGTGAAGTAGAGAGGTGACGCCCCACCGGGTGGCGGCTGAATCCGAGTGGGTCCAGAAAGCAAACCCGTACTGGGTCGCGACTGAGGTCGCGACCCAGTACGGGTTTGCTGTTCGCAAAAGGCGACATAGGGGACATGCGGGCGTGAAGATGCTACCTAATCCGTACAGGGTCGCCAGGGCGGAACGACCTTGTACGGGTTCACTTTTCGGACTTACGCAAACCGCTCAAACCGCCCGGTCGGCTACTGGGGCCGTGGATGACTACGCACTTCGGTCGGCCCAGAGCGCGCGGGTGCGAACAACCACAAACGGCGGCGTCGGCGCGGGAGAGTTACCTGGTGCCGTAGTTGAAGAGTTGCTGGTTGACCGGGCTGTTGTTGGCGCCGGCCAGGGCACCGGTGACAGCGAAGGTGGCACCGAGGGCCAGCGCTGCGCCGGCGATGAGGGCAATGATCATGAGCCAGAGCGATGACACGCTGTTTCCTCCTCGGCATACCCCCGACCTGACGGTAACTGTAGTGAATCGCGAGGCCCTCGTGCCAGATCGATACTAAAAAGTAACTATTGCGCGGTCAGCCGGAAAACGATCAGGTCATCGCTGGCCATGAGAACCATGGCGCCAGGCAAACGAGCCAGGCCAGGCAACTGTGAGCGAGGCCGGCCAAGCAGCGGTCCCGCGTCCACGACCACGTACCTGACCCCGGCGCTGAGCAGAGCGGAAGTAAGCGGGCGTCCCGAAGAGATCGACGGACCGAGCCGCCGGGCCGAGGCGCTTTCCGCCGCGACCGTTGTGCGGCCGACCTGCAGCGCGTCGTTCCAGATCATCGGTCTTGACAGAAACCTTGGCCAGGGATCGAACACGGGCTCGTCGTGATTCCACGGGTACCGCCGGTACTGCGCCCACGGAAGCAGCAGCACGGAACCAGACCCTGCGGCGGGCGAGTCGAGCATCGCCTGCGCGGTCAGCCAGTCGGCCGGATACTCAACCGCACGCAGCCGCCCGAACGCCCCCCACGCCAGCCCGGGCAGCAGCACGAGCGGGGCGAGCACCGCCAGCACCCCGAGCACGGCCCCCGCCTGCCGCGCCCCAGACCCCGGCCGCGCCCCAGACCCCGGCTCCGCTCCAGGCCCCGGCCGCGCCCCAGACCGCGGCTCCGCTCCAGACCCAGATCCCGGCTCCGCTCCAGAGCCCTGGCCCTCCCGCGCCTCACCAAGCGCCAGCAAGGCGGCTACGCCAGCCCCTAGCCCGGCGGCTTCGGCGAGTGCCAGCGGGGCGATGAATTGCTGACCGTCCCTGAGCAGCGCGAACGCGGGCCAGAACGTGATCGCCGAACGCAGCAGGTCAAGTGTCGGCCGCCAGGTACCGAGCGCGGCGATGCCGAACCCGAGTATTCCTGCCACCCCGAGACCGGCGCACAGCCGTCGCGGCCGGGCAGCGAGCACGTAGCCGGTCAAGGCGACCACCGCCACCACCAGCCACGCCACAGAAACCGCGACCCCGCCGTACCCCGCGGGCACGGCCTGCGAGTTCCAGATCCCGCCAAGCATGACCAGGCTGCCGAGCGCGCCGAACGGTGTATCTGCCCGCGCGGCGAACGCGTTAGCGCCGTTCGGGTCGGCATGCACGGGCACGAGGAACGAGGGGATTACCCACGGCAGGCTCGCGAGCAGCAGCACCGCGAGCACCACGCAAAAGCGCCGCAACCGCGCGGAAGCCGGCCCGCCACCGCACAGCGCGACCGGCAGAGCCCCGATCGCGGTGACCGACATCGCGGCGAACCCCCCGATCGCGGCAGGCAGCAACGCGACCACGAACTGCCCCGAGCGCAGTCGCCCGGCCTGCGGCCAGCAGGCAATCTCCCGCAGCACCCACGGCAGTCCCGCGTACCCGAGCAGCAGCGCCCACTGCCCCATGATCAGCCGCTCGGCCACGAACGGGTTCCACACGTAGAACACCCCGGCCGCGACGCCACCGAGCCAGGACCGCTCGGGCCACCGCGCGGAGACGAGTGCCGCCGCTCCGGCACACGCGACCGTGAAGATCGCCAGCAAGATCAATTTTTCGACAAATTGCACCGGGGCGACTCTTGCCAGCAGGGCAATCACGAAGTCGCTTGGCACCGCGCGGGCCGGTCCCGCCGTCTCGCCGAGGCTGAGCGGGGGATGAGGCACGAAAACCAGGTCAAAGGAGAGCACGAACCCTGGTCCTAGCGCTGGCCCGAGTGCCAGCAGGCCAAGCAGGAACCCGACGGCCGCGGGGAGTACGTGCTGAGCGCGCTTCACGTCTTGCGAGCGTGAACGAGCAGGATCGAGGCGGCAGAAGGCAAGTAGCAGAACAGCCCGTCGAGCGGCCGCAGCGCGGCAGGAACGTCGTGGTACCTGGCTCCTGCCACGCGGACGCAGGAAAACCCGTACGCGGAAAGGAACTCCACGAGCGCTCGCCTGGTGAACATGTGCAGGTGGCCGGCGACCTGCGAGCCTGGCCTGCCGTAGACACCGCGGAGGCTGACCTCGGAAAAGACGGGCTGAATGCCGAACGCGAGCAGGCCGCGGTTGTACCAGGACGCCAGGTTCGGTGTCGAGAGCAACAGCGACCCTCCCGGCTTGAGCGCCCGGTATGCGGCTTCGATCGCCGAGTCCGTGTCGACGAGGTGCTCGATGACCTCGCTCATCACCACGACGTCAGCGCTTCCCTCGGCCAGCGGCAGGCTCGGCGCGTCAATGCTCGCTCTTACCACCGAGATCCCGCGTTCACGTGCGGACTTCAGCGAGAGGGCCGACCAGTCAAGGCCGATGAACATGTGCCCTGGATTCCGGTCTGCCGCGATTTTGGTAGCGAACCCGTCACCGCACCCGACATCGACGATCACCGCCTGACCCGCTACGTCACGCAGCAGGCCAGCGAGCATCTCCGCCTGGCGGTAAGCGCGGTCAGGTCCTGAACTGGCGGGAACGGCCGGGTCTTCGTAGAACTCGCTGAGCGGGCTGGCCTGCGGCATCAGGCAGGCTCCGACGGCGCGGGTGCGGGTTCTGCACGCAGTTGCTCGGTGGCGGCCAGGCCGCGCCCGTACTCGCGAAGGTGCGCTCGCGCGAGCGCCTCATCGGCGACCGAGGAGAATCCCTCGACGGCGACCGACCAGTGGAGCCGAAGCGCCCGGTCCCTCGCGGAGTTCCCCATCGCGTGCCTGCGGCGCTCGTCGATCGCCAGCGTCGCCCAGGCGGAGGCGAACTCGCCTTCTGTCTTGACCAGCAGGCCGGTCTCGTTGTGCACGACCGAGTCACGCAGGCCAGGAACGCTGAACCCGATCGCCGGCGTGCCCCGCACGGCCGCCTCGGCGACCACGATGCCCCAGCCCTCGATGCTTGCCGGGTGCAGCAAGATCCACGCGGAGGACAGCAGCCGGTGCTTCTCGCCTTCTGACACCCGCCCGGTGAAGACGACATCGGGCCCGGCAAGCTGAGCTAGCCGGTTGCGCTCTGGTCCGTCGCCCGCGATGACCAGTTTCCCGCCAACCACGCTGCGGACCCGCTCCCAGAGCTTGAGCAGCACGTCGATGCGCTTGTACTCGGCCAGCCTGCCAAGGGCAAGGAACATGGGTTCAGAAGATCGCGGTGCCGGAGGCGGCGCGGGTTCTACCCCGTTGCAGATCAGCCTGATCCGGTCCGCGTCCACGCCGATCTCGGTCAGGCCGGCGAACGTGGACGCCGAGACCGTCACGAACAGGTTCTTGCGGTGCGCCCACGGCATGACCTTGGACTCGGCCAGCCGCCCAGCCGCCGCTACCGGCTGGGGGAAGCGCAGCGGCCACAGTTCGGTGTGCACGTGATTGACCAGGCAGACCACGGGGCGCCTGGCCCAGAGCGGCGCGAGATAGGGCATGCCGTTGCATACCTCGACGACCAGGTCGCAGTCGCGCAGATGACGGGTGTAGGCGATCGGCGCCCGCAAGAACTGCGAGTAGGTGCCGCCGCTGCGCCTGACCGCGTAGTCACGCTCGCCAACTTCGCCGCCGCACAGCAAGGTGACCTCGTCGCCCTGCGCTCGAAGACCCTGCGCCAGCCGGTCAACGAGCACCTCGGAACCGCCCGCGTTGCGGTCGGCGAGGTCACGCCAGGCGACGAAGACGATCCGCCTTGACCTCTTAGGTGCAGTCTGCTCGTTCGCTTGACTCGCCGCCATCCCTGACCGTGCAGCAATATTGTGGCGATATTAGTAGATCGTATGAGGGAGACAGGCATGTTGCGGTCAGTCCGGCTGTTCCGGCTTTTCCTGACCGAGCAGCAGGACCCCGACGGTTTCTACGTCGCCCTGGCGAGGGACGCGGCCGCTCAAATCGCTAAGTTCGCCGCGATCGCCGGCCGGACCGTGCTCGACATCGGCGGCGGTGCCGGCTATGTCACCACCGAGTTCAGGTCGCAGGGTGCCAACTGTTACCTGCTTGAACTCGACGAGTCAGAGATGCTCGCCAGGGGGGAGACCCCGCCTGGCGCTGTGCTCGCCGACGGCTACTGGCTGCCGGTACGCGACGGCGCGGCCGACGTTTGCGTGTCGTCGAACGTGCTCGAGCACGTTCGCGATCCGCGCGGGCTGATCGAGGAGATGGTGCGCGCGACGAAGCCAGGCGGGCTGATCTACCTGTCGTTCACGAACTGGTTCTCGCCGTGGGGCGGACACGAGATGTCGCCATGGCACTACCTGGGTGCGGACAGGGCTGAGCGGCGGTATGTCCGAAAGTACGGCAAACTTCCAAAAAATCGAGTCGGTACGGGGCTGTTCAGGGTACATGTTGGCCAGATACTGAGAATGATGCGAGATCGCTCTGATGTACAGGTGGTGTCCGCGCGCCCGCGCTACTACCCGGCTTGGTGCCGGGTGTTGCTTTACGTGCCTGTCCTGCGTGAGATCGCCACCTGGAACCTGCTGCTGATCTTGCGGAGGACTGATTGATCATCGCGGCTGAGCCGCAAACGACGGACCAGAACGATGCGGCCACCGGGCCCCGGCCAATCACCAGGTGGGTCGCGCTGGTCTGGCTGGTTGCCTTTCTTATTCTGATCGCCAATCAGCCAGGCCACATTTTCTTCGACACCAAACTCGGTGTTGATATCGATCCGGCGAGCTTTCTGGCCAGGCTCTGGCAGCTATGGAATCCCTACGAGTGGTTCGGTACGCTGCAGGACCAGTACATCGGTTACGCCTTTCCGATGGCGCCTTTTTATCTGATCGTCGAGCTTCTTAAGATCCCTGTCTGGATCGCGGAACGCCTCTGGCTTGCCACGCTGATCGGGGTCGGATTCGCCGGGTTGCTGAAGCTCGCGCGCGCGGTCGGCATCGGAACCGACCGGTCACAGGTCGTGGCCGGGCTGGTGTTCGTGCTCTGGCCCACGTTCACGATCGTGATCGGCTCGACCTCGGCAGGGATCATCCCCGGCCTGCTGGCACCCTGGGCCGTGCTTCCGCTGGTCCGCGTGGTGCGGGGCAAGGATGCCTGGGGCTGGCCTGTGGTGCGGGCGGCGGCGGCGAGCGGTGTCGCCGTCTTGTTCATGGGCGGCGTAAACGCCACTTCCACTCTCGACGCGCTCATACTGCCCGCCGCGTTCATCTTGACCCAGGCACGCGGAAGGCGCCTGGTCATGCTGGCGCTGAGCTGGGGCGTCGCGGTCGGCCTCGCGACGATGTGGTGGGTAGGGCCGCTGCTGCTCCAGGCGAAATACTCCTTCGACTTCCTCCCGTACATCGAGCAGTCGGCAACGACGACCGCGACCATGTCTGGCGCGAGTTTCCTGCGCGGAGCAGGTAACTGGACCGCGTACTTCAACCTCGGCCAGCCCTGGGTCAACACCGGCTGGGTCGCGGTCACGAACCCGTTCATGATCATGACGGCCGCGATCGCGGCAGGAGTGGGCCTGCTCGGAATCGCCCGCAGGGACATACCGTTCAGAGGCTGGCTGCGGCTGTCGCTCGGGGCCGCTGCGCTGATCGCGCTCGCGGGGTACCCAGGGCCGCTCGGAGGGCTGTTCCACCAGCCGGTAGATGCGCTGCTCAACCTGGCGCTCGCCCCGCTGCGAAGCGTTTACAAGGTGGAGCCGGCGGCCGCCGCGGTCCTCGCGCTCGGCGTGGCCCATGCTCTCGTGCTCAGGGCCAGGCGAGCCGCGATCATCAAGGACCCGGCGCACCGGATCTTGTGGCACGTGCTCGCCGCTCCCGTGATCGCGATCGTCCTGTTCGGTCTCGCTTACCCGTACGTGACCGGGCAGGTGCTCAATCCTGGCTCGTTCAAGTCGGTTCCCCGCTACTGGTACCAGGCGGCAGCCTTCATCAAGAGGCACTCGCCTGACGCGCCCGCCCTGGTGGTTCCGGCCGCCGCGCACGGCACTTTCTTGTGGGGCGAGCCTGAGGACGAGCCGCTCGAGCCGCTTGCCAGCTCGCCGTGGGTCACTGAGGGCCTGGTGCCTTACGGCGGCGCGGGCTCGCAGTTGCTTGTGACCTCGCTGGAGACGGCGATCGAGTCGGGGGAGCAGGTACCTGGTCTGGCCGGCACGCTTGACCGCTCCGGCATTCGCTACGTGATCGTGCGTAACGACCTCAACCCGAGTGCGCTCGGCTACACGCCGCCGCAAGCCGTGCACCAGGCTCTGCGAAACTCGGGCTTCCGTCGCGTCGCATCCTTCGGCCCGCTGGTCACCGGGGCGGAAACCGACCCTGGCGCGACGCAGATTCAGTACGCGCTGCCGTCCTATCCTTCGGTAGAGATCTTCGCCGCCAAAGGGGCACCTGGTGCGGTGTCCCCTGCGGCAACCGCGCTGCCGGTCAGCAAGACGGTCCTGGTCAACGGCGGACCCGACGCCTTGCTGCAACTCGCCGGCCAGGGACTGCTCAAGCCTGGCGAGCCCGCGGTCATCGCGGGTGACCAGCTCGTGAGCAAATCGGCGATCTGGGCGGTGACCGACTCGCTGCCGCGTGCCGATCACTCGTTCGGCCTGATCGGCGACACCCCCTCCTATACCTACACGGCGAAGCAGGACAACCCGTCAGGCGATCCCCTCGGTGCGGCAGGTCAGCCGCCCAGAGAGCTGCTTCCGGTTTCCGCCGCCGGGCACCAGACCGTTGCCGTGATCTCGGGCGCGGCCAGCGTGACCGCGTCGTCCTCAGGATCGTGGCTGGCAGAGACGCCGCAGATCGACCCGGTCAACGCCTTCGACGGCAACCTGAGCACCTACTGGGCCGAGGCCAGCCCGACCACGCCGGTCGGCCAGTGGATCCAGGTAAATTTCAGCCACCCGATCGTGCTGACCGGACCGATCGGCATCAGGCTCCTGGTGGACGGCCAGCTTCGTCCCGTGGCGACCCAGCTCGCCGTGCGAACGGCGGCGGGCACCGTGACCAGTTCTGTCCGCCGTACCAGTGCGCTGCAGTCGCTTCCTGTCGCGATGGGCGAGACAAGGACGCTCAGGATCACGATTACCGCGGCTGAGGGCCAGGTGCCAGGGGGGCCGGGCGCGGGCATTACCAATGTCAGGATTCCCGGCGTCACCGTCACCAGTTACTCGGCGCCCGCCGAGTCGCCGGCCGGGCAGCAGGCACGGCAGGTCGAGTTCTCGTTCTCCAATCCGGTTCCCTCGCCTGCCAGCCTCGCCGACGTGGCCGCGTACCCCCCGCTAGCCAGGCAGATCGTGACGCAGACGCCTGGCACCTACAAGTTCTCCGCGACCGCGATCGCCGTGCCAGGGCAAAAGCTCGACGCGCTCCTCGCCGAGCTGACGCCGGCGCGCAAGAACGCGCTTGAGGTCACCGCCAGTTCGACCTGGGGGTCGCTGCCCGACCTGGAGCCGATCAGGTTGTTCGAGAAGGGGCGGCACCAAGGATCATGGATCGCCGGGGCAGGCAAGCCGGTGCTGCGGCTGAGCTGGCAGGGCAAGCGCACGATACGCCGGCTTATCATCAGCCCTGTTCAGGGATTCGGCGCCGCGCCAGAATCGATCAAGATCACCAGCCCGAACGGCATCAGGTACGCCAGCATCGGGCTCGACGGCCTGACCTCACTGGTGCCGCCGCTGACCACGAACAAGATCAGCATCAGCTTCCCCGTCGTCCAGTTCACCGAGGCGGGCTCCTCGGCGGCCGGGCAGCCCGCCCAGCTTCCCGTCGGCCTGTCGAAGCTTGAGATCCCCGCGCTGAACGGGCTGAGCCCCACCACGCTTTCCGGCTCGGCGAAGTTCGAGCTGCCTTGCGGCAGCGGCCCAGCGATCATGATCGACGGACAGCGGACTCAGACTCGCGTCTCAGGGACGGTCGGCGACCTGACCAGCTTCAAGCCGCTTCAGGTCAGGTTGTGCTCGGCGGGGTCGGAACTCGCGTTGTCCCCCGGACGGCACCGGCTGCTGGCAGAAAGGCCGGCCCCGTTCACGATCACCGGCCTCAGCCTTGTGAGCCAGCCTGCCACGCGAGCCGCGTCAGCCAGCTTCAGCAGGCCGGTCAAGGTCTTGTCGTGGAAGCCTGAATACCGCGAGGTCAAGATCGCGGCCGGCGCGGCTTCCTACCTTGAGCTGCACCAGAACGCCAATCCCGGCTGGGTCGCGACCCTGCGAGGCCGCAAGCTGACCCCGGTCACGCTCGATGGCTGGCAGCAGGGTTTTGTTGTTCCCGCAGGAACTGGCGGCATCGTTGCGATGACATTTGTTCCCGACAGGTTTTATCATTTCTGGATCGTTATTTCCGCGATCGCGGCTCTTGCCCTGGTGGCAGTCGCCGTGACCCGCCGGAGGCGCAGGAGCGTGCCCGACCAGATGGACCAGACCGCTGATGGGTCGGAGGCCTCCACGACGCTCGCCTGGCTGCAGCTAGCCGGGCTTTGCGTGCTGATCTTGCTGCTCGGGCAGTACGCGGTGCTCGCTGTTCCGGTGATCGCGCTCGTCGCTTACCGGTGGCCTGGCTGGTACGGGGTGATCGGGCTCGCCGCCATGGTCGCGACCGGGCTGCTCACGGTCCTGTCTTCCTCCAGTTCGCCAAGCTCTTCCGGCGCCTTCGGCGCTCCCGCGCAGGCCTGCGCGCTGATCGCGCTTACCGTCGCCCTGATGCCCGAGGTTCCGCGTCTTGACTGGCCGGAACGGTGGCTGCCGGTGCCGCGCGGCAAGTCCGCAGGAAAGCGACGTAAGCAAGTTCAGGCCGGCCGGCCTTGACAGGCCACGTGGCCAGGTTTGCCGTCGCCGACGAGCTGACCTGCTACTACGACCAGCCGTCCGAGCCCGCGAACGTGCACGTCGAGGCCAGGGTCGCAGGAGCGCTCGACGAGGCGAGGGTCAGGGCGGCGGTCAAGGCCCTGCTTGGTGCCGAGCCGGGACTCCGGGCGCGGCAAGCCGCGACCGGAGTCTGGCGTACCAGCTTCTACTGGGAGTTTCCGGCCGCGCCTGACGTGGACCCGGTCGAGGTCGCGAGGTTCGCCGACGAGAGCGAACTGGCCGAGCTGAGGTCCGCGTTCTTGTCGCGGTCGCCGTCGCTGCGTACCTCTCCGCCGTTCCTCCTGCTGCTGGCGGCCGGACCTGGCGGCGACGCGCTCATGCTGAACGCTCATCACGCTTGCTTCGACGGACTGTCGGCCCTGCGCCTCCTGCGCCGCATCGCCGATGAGTACGGCGGGAGCAGCCAGGCGCCGGCCCGGTCAAGGGACGTTCCCCGCGCGACCGCAACGGCGGCAGCGGCTCCGCCGCTCCGTACGAGGTCGGGACGTATCACGAGGATCGCGCCCGCGATCGAGCGCTCCGCGCCAGGTTACGGCGTCCTGCAGATGACCTGGGAGGGGCTGCCGTCCGTGGCGGGTCAGCTCAAGGCCGCCGGTTACAGCGTCAACGACCTGCTGGTCTCCGCGCTGGCCGTCGCGATCGGCGAATGGAACGCCGCGCAAGGCGCCCGGTCAGGGCTGATCCAGATCACGATGCCGGTCGGCGACCCCGTCCAGGCGACGGAGGCGGGAGAGTGGGCCAACCGGTCGCGCCTGACCAAGGTGACTGTCCGCCCGCCCGCAGGGGCCACGGCCGCCGGTTTGCTCCCCGACGTCGCTGCCCAGACCAGGTACGCGAAGAACCACGACAGCGGCCAGGTCGACGTCCTGTCACGGGCGCTGACGCTGGCGCCGGTCCCGGTCTTCGCCAAGCGGCTTTCGCTCCGTGCCGGGCTGCGAGTCGCCGGTATAATTTGCTGCGATACTTCACTTATCTCTAACCTTGGCATGATAACTCCGGTTCGCTTCGGTACGGCAGGTGACGGGCACGTGTGCTTTTCAACCTCTGCGCACATGCCGCGCGGGTTGTCGCTCGGCGTGGTGACGACAGGTGACCGGCCCGTGCTGACGTTCAGGTACCGGCGGGCGCTGTTCTCACCCGAGGCCGCCGCCGGGTTCGCGGCGACGTACCTGCGGGTGCTTGACGAAGGCTTTCCCCGTTGAACGCCTCGGCCGGGCTTGGCATCCTCGTCGCAGGGCTGGCGACGACTTCGTACAACGTCGGGCTGATCGTCGAGAAGCGCGCGCTGGCGCAGATGCCGCCTATCGACGCGCGGCACGCGGTTTCGCTTGCGAAGACCGTGTTGTTCAGTCCGGTATGGCTGGGCGGATTCGCGCTCATGTTGTGCGGCTTCGGACTTCAGGTCGTCGCCTTGATGCTGGCGCCGGTGAGCGTCGTGCAGCCCGTGCTCGGCTCCGGCGTGGTGATCTTGGTGCTGCTCTCAAGGCTGGTTTTGCGCGAGCGACTCGGGCGAGTCGAATTCGGCTGCGTGCTCGCTGTGGCGGTCGCGATCGCGGCGATCGCGCTGTCGGCTGCCGGGTCCGCGGGCAAGGTAGGGCATGAGGCGAGCGGACTGCTGATCGCGGTGGTGGCCGTGCCCGCTTGCGTGATCGCCCTGGTGCTCGGGGCCAGCGCCCTGCGCCCGGTCTCCGGCGGCAAGCACCGTTTGCCGGCCGTCGGGGTGTCCTACGGGCTGGCGGCCGGACTGCTTTACGGGGTGGCGACGCTCGCCATCAAGGGCCTCTCTGGCGCGATCTTCCACCACGGGGGCGGGCTCAGCGGGCTGGTCGTCGCGGTGCTGGCCTCGCCTTACCCGTACCTGACCGTGGCCTGCTCAGGGGTCGCGCTGCTGATCTTCCAGACCGGCTTGCAGCGCTGCAGGGTCGCGATCGTCGGGCCGGTGTCGAACATTACCGGCAGCATCTTCTTTATGATCGCGGGCACCTGGTTGTTCGGCGAGCGGTTGCCGGCCAGCCCGCTGCTGCTCTCGCTCAGGCTCGGCGGGATCGTGCTCGCCGGGGCGGCGGTCGTCGTGCTGTCCAGGCAGCCGGCCGGGCCTGATGGCGGCGGGCGCGAACGCGAAGCGCGGCCGGACCTGGACGCGAAGCAAGAAAGGACCGCGCATGCCGATCGAGCGCCCGCTGCTTGACATCCTTGCCTGCCCGATCGACAAGCAAGGGCTCCTGCTGTTCGAGGACGAGGCGATCCTTTACAACCCCCGGCTGCGGCGGGTCTACCGAATGACGGACGGCGTTCTGGTCATGCTCGCCGACCGGGCCGAGCCTGCCACGGAAGATGAGCACATGCGGTTGCTCAAGCGAGCCAGGCACGGAGACGCGGTCGGCACTGCGGGCATGGCCGTCGAGGTCTCGGACCTCATTTGACGACCGGAGTTGCGCGGCGAGGTCCCGCGTCGGCGCGGCCGGCCCGCGAGCAACCCAACGCCGGCGCGATGTGGGGGTCAGGGTTACTCGTGGTGAACGTGGCAGGCCGGTCAGCAGTTCATGACGCGGCGCGGGCCGGCCCCGCCAACATCAAACCGGGGTTTGGCGGTGCGTGCACCCATCAAACCGGGGTTTGGTGTTGGCCGGCCCGGGCGACCCGGGCGGGCCCGTGGGGTGCTGCCGCGCCGCTTCCGGTGCTCGGGCCGCGAGCGGCCCTGCGCTCCGGGTCGGCTTGCCGCCGAATGGCCCAGGGGTTCTGGAGGCGCTGGCTGGGATGGCCGGCCGGGATAGTCCAGGACCTTGCGGTCGGCGGCGGTTCCCTTCGCCGCTGCGGATGATCATTGGCTTCGTGTGCGCGTACCCGGGATTTTTCCAGTGACCGCCAACAGGGCGGCGGGGCAGGGTGCGGGGGCGGCGGGGCAGGGTGCGGGGGCGGCGGGGGCGGGTGCGGGGGCGGCGGGCAGCATCGGTGGCCCCGCGTTGCTGCTGGCGGGGCGGATCTGACCGCATCGGTGGCCATCTGATGCTGTTCCCGTGACATCGCTGGGACATCGTTGTTGCTGCCGGGGCGGGGCGGGCAGCATCGCTGGCTACTTGATGCTGTTGGCCGGGGCGGCGGGGCACAGGCGGGGTGTCCGGCGGGCACCCGGATGGGGGGTTTGCCTGGTTACGGGCGGGGCGGCGAACCCGCGGTCGGCGAGGCGCCTCGCGTCAGGCTCTGGTCCGGGCCTACCCGATTCGCGGACCCAGCGTTCCGTGACCATGGCAAGCCCGGCCGGGCCCGGCCCTGGCCGAACTCTCCGTACGCGCAAGGGCCTGCCCGTTCAGCACATGCGCCCAGGGCACTCGCGCCGGGACGACGTTGGGGCGTCCAGGCTCCGGCCGCTTTGGGTCAGCGGTACCCGTTTTCTTACGATTATCGGAATCGGGTCGTTATGATCACGTGTCCTGCTTGTAGTGACACAACTGCTACCGGTCAGTATCATGCCTCAAACCACAATATTCCCAACAGGCCGCCAGATCTGACAGCCAATCCCAGGAGGGTCCATGCGCCGCGTCGTCTGGTCAGTGCTGGCAGGGCTCGGAGTCTTCTTCATCGTGCTGGCGCTGATGTCGCGGTTCTATCTTCCGGGGCAAGCGGTGAAGTTCCCGCTCAACGAATACGGCATCAATACACTTGTCGCCAACAACGCTAGCTGGTTCAGCCCGGAGAACGTCAGCGAGCTTTCACCGGTGACCCTTGAGATCACGAACACGGTCAAGGGCAACGTCGCCGCGTCCGACCAGCTCGGGAGTTCGACCTACGCGGTATGGCAGAGCTTCGCGGTCATCGAGGACGTCACCGATCACCAGCAGGTGAGCATCCCTGCCGCCGCGGATCAGCTCGCGTTTAACCGTCGTACGGGCGTGATTGTCCCGTCCAAGGACAACCTGATCGACGGCAAGCCGATCACGGGCACGGTCAGCGGCCAGAGTTACGTCTGGCCGCTCGGCGCGGGCAAGCAGAACTACGAGGTCTACGACACGACGCTCAAGAAGCCCGTGCTCTTCAAGTACCAGGGCACTGCGACCGTTCAGGGCGTTTCTACCTATCTTTACGTCGCGAACGTTCCGCCGACTCAGGTGGGCACGCAGCAGTTGCCTGGCTCGCTGGTCGGGCTGAAGGCGCCAGAGGTCACGCTCCCCGAGTTCTACAGCTCGCAGGAGTACTACTACGTAGACCCGGTGACCGGCGCGCCGGTCTCGGTCGAGCGCAAGGTGCAGCAGGTTCTCAAGGACAACGCGGGCGTCACCAAGCTCGTGCTGATCAAGGCGGACTTCAAGTCGTCGGCTAGCAGCATCGCCGCGACGCTCAAGACCGACAACAAGTACCGCAATGAGATCAACCTCGTTGAGAACACCATCCCGATTGTCGCCGGTCTCGTCGGCATTGTCCTGCTAGTGATCGGTCTGGTGCTCAGCCGGATGAGGCCGCAAGATGAGCAGTACGAGGAAGATGAGGACGAGCACGTCAGCGAGTCCGTCTAGCTTGGTTTCTTCTGGAAGGCGGCTTCATGGGCTTCTGGGCGCGCGCGCAGGAAAATCCTGACTGGGTAGCGGTAGTCGAACCTGACGGGACCGAGCACAAGGCGGGTGACCTGCTCGGCCGCGCGAACCAGTTGGTGCACGCGCTGCGCTCGCGTGGCCTTCGCGCGGGTGATGGCATCGCGGCCCTTGTTCCCAACGGCGTCGCGCCGGTCGAGCTTTATCTCGCCGCGCTCCAGGCAGGCTGGTATTACACGCCGCTCAACTGGCATTTCACCGCGCCGGAGATCGCCTACATCGTGGCCGACACCGGGGCCAAGGCATTCTTCGTGCACGAGCGGTTCGCCGCGACCGGGGTCGCCGCAGCCGATGAGGCCGGGGTGCCCGCTGACGCCAGGTTCAGCTTCGGGTCGGTGCCTGGCTTCACTCCGGTTGAATCCCTGCGGGAAGGGCAGCCGACGGATCTGCCTGCTGACCGCACCGCCGGGGCCCCGATGCATTACACGTCGGGTACTACCGGCCGGCCTAAGGGGGTCAGGCGTTCGCTGACCGGGCTCGACCCCGATCTGTCCGCTGACCTGCTCACCGGGCTGCTCCAGTTTTTCGGCATCACCGAGGGCGGCTCGAACGCACACCTGGTTACCTCGCCGACCTACCACACCGCCGTGACCATGTTCGGCGGGAGCGCCTTGCAGTTCGGGCACACGCTGGTGATGATGGATGGCTGGGATGCGGAGACCGCGCTCGATAAGGTCCAGCGCTACCAGGTGACGAACACGCACATGGTGCCGACGCAGTTCAAGCGCATGCTGACGCTGCCTGCCGACGTGCGGAGCAAGTACGACGTGTCATCGATGCGGTGGCTGATCCACGCCGCCGCGCCGTGCCCGGTGCCGATCAAGCGGGAAATGCTCGACTGGTGGGGTCCTTGCGTTTACGAGTACTACGCGGCTACCGAGGGCGGCGGTACGATCGTGACGCCGCAGGAATGGCTGGCCAAGCCGGGGACGGTCGGGAAGCCCTGGCCGGGCAGCGAGGTCATCGCCGTGGACGATGAGGGCGTGGAGGTTCCTGCCGGAACGCCTGGCACCGTCTACATGAAGATCGGCGTCATGGAGTTCGAGTACAAGGGCGACCCTGACAAGACCGCCGCTTCCCGGCTGCGCGGCTTCTTCACGGTCGGTGACATCGGGTACCTGGACTCCGACGGCTTCCTGTTCCTGTGCGACCGCAAGTCCGACATGATCATCTCTGGCGGCGCCAACATCTACCCGGCAGAGATCGAGGCCGAGATCATGACCCACCCGAAGGTCGCCGACGTGGCGGTGTTCGGCATTCCCGATGAGGAGTGGGGCGAGCAGATCAAGGCCGTGGTCCAGCCGGCGGAAGGTATCGAGCCTTCCGATGAGCTGACAGCCGAGATCCTGGCATCGCTCGACGGGCACCTCGCCAAGATGAAGTGGCCCAAGTCGATCGACTACGTCGAGGAACTCCCCAGAGACCCAAGCGGCAAGCTGCTCAAGCGCAAGCTACGCGAGCCCTACTGGGCGGGCCGCTCCACCGCGATCTGAAGCCCGGACCCGGACTCCAGCCAATCCCGGTATTGATGGCCGGTTCAGGCCATCAATACCGGGATCCGTGGGTCTGGGTAACGGCGCCGGGGCTAGCCGTCGATGGTCAGGGTGAACGCTTGCTTGCCGGTGCCGTTGGCGTTGGTGGCGTACAACTCGATCTTGTAGGTGCCTTCCGACTGGGGAACGCCTGAGAGCACGCCGGCGGATGACAGGGTCAGGCCGGCTGGCAGGGTGCCGGTTTCTGTGAAGGTCGCCTGCTCGTTGGCCTTGACGGTGAACTTGCCTGGCGAGCCGATCACGAAGGTGGCGTTGTTGAGGCTGGTGATAACCGGGGCGGGATTGGCTGGCGTGCCTGGGTCCACGGTGAGGGTAAAGGCTTGCTTACTGGTTCCCGAACTGTTCGTCGCGATCAGCTCGACCTTGTAGGTGCCTGCTGCCATCGGCGTGCCGGAAAGGACCCCCGCCTTGGACAGGGTCACGCCTCCTGGCAGCGCGCCGGTCTTGGTGAACTTGGCGGCCGGGTAGGCGCTGGCCTTGACCTTGAACCGGCCCTCGCTGCCGGCCACGAACGTGGCGGAGCGGGCGCTCGTGATCACCGGGGCCTGGTCGACCACGATAAGCAAGTCTTCGCTGGCTGCGCTGCCGGCGCCGTTGGTCGCGGTGATGAGCACGTCGTAGGCCTTGCCAGTTCCGTTCGCCGGCTTACCTGACAAGATGCCGGTCGGCGAGAGGCTGAGGCCGGAGGGCAGGCCGTCGCCCGTTGAGAACAGCGGCAGCGGGTAACCGGTGCTGCCGAGAGTAACCTGGTGGGTGGTTCCGGTCTTGAACGTGACGGTCCCAGGGCCGGTGAGGGCGGGCGCTGCCAGCGGAGGGCCGTAGGTCCAGGTGTCGTTCTGCCAGGCGTCAGCCTCACCAGGCACGCCGCCGAACAGGACAAGCTGGTGAGTGTCTCCATCGTAAGAGGCTGCCGCGTCACTGGCCGGGCCAGGGCTCGCGGTCGGGCTGAGCTGAGTCCACGCGGTCCCCGTCCAGTCCCAGGTGTCGCCGTAGACCTTGTCGTCGGCACCTGTGCCGCCGAACAGGATGAGCTGGCTGGTCGTCGCGTCGTAAGCGAACGAGGCGAAGGCGCGAACCTGCGGCACGGGAGCGCCGTCGCCTGCGCTCGTCCAGTTCGTCCCTGTCCACAGCCACGTGTCAGCGAACTTCTGCCCGTTCTCGCCTCCGTACAGCACCAGTTGCCTGGTGGCCGTGTCGTAGGCCAGAGAAGAGGCCGCGCGTGAGGCAGGGGCGGTAGCCGGGTCGAGCTTGGTCCAGGTCAGGTTGGCGGAGTTCAGCACGTAGGTGCTGTTCAGGTAAGTGCCGTTACTGTCTCCGCCGAACAGGATGAGCTGGCCCGTTGCCTGGTCGTAGGCCAGCGAGGAGAGCGCGCGGGCGGACGGGGTTGAGGCGGTCGGCGTGAGCGCGGTCCAGGTCGAGCCGTTCCACAGCCATGTGTCGTTGTACTGCTGGTTCTCATTGCTGAGGCCGCCGAAGAGTACCAGGGCACGGACCGCCGGGTCGTAGGCCATCGCGGCGTATGACCGGGCAGGCGGCTGGACGCCAGGCTTGAGCTGCGTCCAGGTGTATCCG
>DATJLT010000297.1:0-31749 GCA_035509195.1 Streptosporangiaceae bacterium
GACCCCGGCCCCGGTCCTGACCCCGGTCCCGGTCCTGACCCCGGCCCCGGTCCCGGCCCCGGTCCTGACCCCGGCCCCGGCCCCGGTCCCGGTCCCGGCCCCGGCCGGCGCCTCGGCCCGCGCCTCGGTCCCGTTCATGGCGACTGCAAACGTTTGCAGGCGCGTTGCTCACGGCTCTCGTCGGCGACCGGGCTGGGTCTGAAAAGTGAACCCGTAATAGGTCGCCCCAGCCCGACGACCTATTACGGCTTACCGACGAGTAACCTTGTCGTTATGCCGGAATTAAGCTGGTCTGTTCTTAGGAAACCCGTACAGGGTCGCGGGCCGGGCTCGACTCTGTACGGGTTCACTTTTCGGACCCACTCAAACACCCCAAATCACACGACCGCTTCCGTTCCCCCTCCGGCCGAAGCTCCGTGAACGTGACGGCGGGCAGGGCCGCAACTTCCGAGCGGAGCCCGAGCGCCCTCGATAACCGGCAAAAGCCCCTCAACCAGGCAATACTGCTGCCGGGGTCGTTCATGATCCGGAAGGCATTTACCTCGTAACTGGAGCAGGCACTCCGGTTGGTGCGAGGCGAGCCGGCCCGGCCAACATCAAACCCCGGTTTGGTGGTGCGAGCACCCCATCAAACCCCGGATTGAGGGGTTGGTCAGGCACCACCAATCCCCGGCTTAGGGCGGTCCGCACCCACAAACCCCGGATTCAGGGCCGTACGGACCCTCAAACCTCGGATTCAGGGCCGTACGGACCCTCAAACCCCGGTTTGATGTTGGCCGGACAGGGCGGGCGGGGGCGGGCGGGCACCAGGGGCGCCTACTCCGGGACGACGTACGGATTCGCCACCAGCGCCATCGGCGCGTGCGATGCCTTCCGTTACCGAAATATACTATTTATCGGATAACTGAGCTAAGTGGGCAGGCCGGACAGCATGCCCCAGGCCGCCCAGGCGGACCCAGCGGACCCGGCAGACCCCGGGCGGACCAGGCGGACGGGCCATCCGAGCGGGCCGGGCGGACCCGGCCGCCCGGGGCGGACCCGGCGGACCTGGCGGGCCGGACAGCACAGCCCGGTCCGAGCGGAGCGGGCAAGCCAGGCCAGGCGGGCGGGTCTGACGGCCGATCCAGAAGAGCCGGACTTAGGCTCCGGCCCTGGACTGGGCGACCTGGTACAAGGCGATTCCCGCGGCGACGGAAGCGTTGAGCGACTCCGCACCGGTGATCGGGATTTTCACCACCGCGTCGCAGTGCTGGCGGACCAGCCTGGACAAGCCCTTGCCCTCTGCTCCTACAACCAGCACTAGCGGGCTGGTGGCGAGCGAAAGCCCGGCGAGGTCGGAGTCCGCGTCGGCGTCGAGCCCGACGATGAACAGCCCGGCCCGCGCGTAGCCGGCGAGCGCGCTGGCCAGGTTGGGCGCCTGGGCGACCGGCACCCGCGCGAGCGCGCCAGCCGAGGCCTTCCACGCCCCGGCCGTCACTCCCGCGGACCGCCGCGCGGGCACGAGTACGCCGTTGCCGCCGAAGGCCGCCACCGACCGGGCGACGGCACCGAGATTGCGCGGATCGGTGACCCCGTCGAGCGCGACGATCAGCGGCACGGCCCCGGCGCGGCCCTCAATCAGGTCGTCGGCATGCGCGTAGGAGTATGGTCTGACCCGCAGCGCCAGGCCCTGGTGCACGGCGCCGCCGGTAAGGCGGTCAAGTTCTGACCGCCCTGCCTCGACGACCGGAATGCCACGGTCAGCGGCCAGCTTGACCGCCTCGCCAATCCGTTCGTCCGCATCGAGCCTCGGCCCCACGTGCAGCGCGGTCGCGGGCACCGATTCGCGGAGCGCCTCGAGCACGGCGTTGCGGCCGGCGACCATCTCGGCCGCGTTCCCCGCGCCCCGTGCACCGCTCGCTGGGCGCCGAGCAGGAGCATTACTGCTTTCATCCGCCAAAAAACCCGGACTACGCGAGCCGCCAGAGCGGGCTGCCGCAGCGGCGGCCGCCGCCCGGCGCTGGGCCGGGTGTCCTGTGCGTTTCTCCGCGGGCGGGGTCGGACCCTTGCCTTCGAGCTTGCGGCGGCCGTAGCCGCCGGTGCCTGGCCGCGGCTTACCCGACTTGCTGACGTTGCCCTTGCCGCTCTTGCCGCTCATCGGGCGAGCTCCCAGTGCGAACCGGTCGGCCGGTCCTCGACCACGATTCCCGCCGCGGTGAGTTGGTCCCTGATCGCGTCAGCGGTAGTGAAGTCGCGCCGTGCCCGCGCCGCCTGGCGCTGCTCGAGTGCCACGCCGACCAGGGCATCCACGACGGAGGTCAGGTCCGATGACCCGCTGTCAGCGAACGGGGCAGCGAACGGATCAAGCCCGAGCACGGCCAGCATCGCCAGCACGGATTCAGCCTGCTTAGCCGCCCCGGCGGCGTCGCCTTCGGCCAGCGCGGTATTGCCTTCCCTGACGGCGTCGTGCACCACTGCCAGAGCCCGTGGCACCGCGAAGTCGTCGTCAAGCGCCGCGGTGAACGCGGGAGGAAGGCTAGCCGCAGAAGGGAGGCCGACGGCGGCACCTGGCAAGCTAGAGCCGGGCGGCGGGCTCAAGCCGGCGGGTGCTTGCTGGAAGACCCTGGTGAGAAATTTCTCGATGCGCCGGAACGCGCTGACTGCCTCTTCGAGAGCCTCGGCCGAATACTCGATATCTGACCGGTAGTGGGGCTGGACCAGGTAGTAGCGCAATTCGACCGGCCTGACCTCGGTGACCATGGTGTCGACAAGCAGCGAGTTGCCCAGTGACTTGCTCATCTTCTCGCCGCGCAACTTGACCAGCCCGTTATGCAGCCAGTACCTGGCGAAGCCATCGCCGGCCGCCGAGGACTGCGCCAGTTCGTTTTCGTGGTGCGGGAAGATCAGGTCGAGGCCGCCGCCGTGGATGTCGAAGGTCGGGCCGAGGTACTTGGTTGACATGGCCGAGCATTCGAGGTGCCAGCCGGGACGCCCAGGACCCCAGGGAGTGTCCCAGGCTGGCTCGCCGGGCTTGTGAGCCTTCCACAGCGCGAAGTCGCGGGGGTCGCGCTTGTCGCTTTCACCTTCGACGTCGTTGGCGGCCATCATGTGCTCGGGTCGCTGTCCGGAGAGCGCCCCGTAGCGGTCGTAGGACGAGACGTCGAAGAAGACGTTACCGGCGGAGGCGTAGGCGTGACCGTCGTCGATGAGCCGCCGCATCAACGTGATCATCTCTGGCACGTGCCCGGTGGCTCTCGGCTCTACGTCGGGCGGCAGGCAGCCGAGCGTGTCGTAGGCGCGGGTGAACGCCCGCTGGTTACGCTCGGCGACGGCCCACCATTGGCTGCCCTCGGCGGCGGCGACCCGGATGATCTTGTCGTCGATGTCGGTGACGTTCCGGCAGAACGTCACCGCGTAGCCGCTGACCTTGAGCCAGCGCACGATCACGTCGAAGCTGACGCCCGATCTGATGTGCCCGATATGCGGAGGGGCCTGGACGGTGGCGCCACACAGGTACAGGCCAGCTTGTCCTGGAGTTACCGGGACGAACTCGCGCACTGAGCGAGTAGCTGTGTCGTGTACATGCAAGGTCATTGGTCTAGGTTACGGGCCGCCCGAGCCCAACTCCACGCGTATTCGGGGTCTTCGGCAGTAGCCGCCTGCCTGGAAAGCTGGAGCGGGCGGAACGTATCGATCATGACCGCGGTTTCGTCGGTCTCGGTCTTTCCCTGCTCTACGCCGGCGATCACCGCCTCGACAGCGCCAGGGGTCGGGCCGTGAGTGAAGCCGCTCGGGTGCAGTGTCACCGAGCCAATGCCTACCCCCGAGCCTGTCCGCGCCGAGTAGTCACCGGCGACGTAGAACATCAGCTCGTCTGAGTCCACGTTGTGGTGGTTGTAGGGGATCGGCACAGACCGGGGATCGAAGTCCAATGGACGCGGGCAAAATGAGCAGATGACGAAATTCGGGCCGGCAAAGGTCTGGTGAACCGGCGGCGGTGCGTGCGTACGCTTCACTATCGGCTCAAAGTCGGAGATGTTAAAGGCATAAGGATAAAGGCATCCGTCCCAGCCAACGACATCGAACGGGTGATACGCATAGGTAAGCCTGGTCAGTCCGCCGCGATTGCGGACGATTACCGGCACGTCCTCGCCGGATTCGAGCAGCGGGCCTTCGACTCCGCGCAGGTCACGCTCGCTGTACGGGGCGTGCTCAAGGAACTGCCCGGTCTCGGAGAGGTAGCGCTTCGGCGGCCTGATGTGGCCGCGCGCCTCGATGACGAGCGCCATGACAGTGCCGCCATGGGCCGGAATCCAGCGATGAATCGTGCCGCGCGGGACCACGACATAGTCGCCTGCCGCGGCGTCAATGGTGCCGTAAACGGACTCGAACCGCGCGGAGCCTGCTTGAAGGTAGACGGTCTCGTCTCCTGTCGAGTTGCGGTAGAGCTCCGACGGCGCGGCGACGCGGGCGAACGAGACGGTGACGTCATCGTTGCCGGCCAGCGGCTGGCGGCCGAGCACCAGGTCGGAACCGGTGATGAGTTCCTGCGTCCGGTAATGCCTGGGAAGCAGCGGATGGTTAGGCGTGAGGCTGGCCCCGGCTATGACGTCGGTGACCGTCTCGCTCTTGACGATCGCGGTTGGCGGGTACACGTGATACAGAAGCGAGGAATCGGAGGAAAATCCCTCTTCGCCCATCAACTCCTCGGCATACAGGCCACCATCGGGACGAGAGAAACGGATGTGGCGCTTTCTGGGAATCTCGCCTGTCACCCGGTAGTACGGCATATCGTCTCCTTTGACGTCATGATCACTAACCTGGGCGCGTTGCCGCAGGTCACCCCTGCCCTTCGGCGGTCCCGGAGCTTGTACGGGACGGTGCGGCGCGATTCTTGCCCTTCTTCCCGACTATATGACCGCAGTCTGAGCAGGAAGGAATGCCGTGGCTAGGACTAACGAACGACGAGCGGCCAGCGGCACAAGCACAGGGCAGCACCGCCATGCTGACCCCGGTTTCGAGAACGGGCAGTTGCTGCGCACGCTGGCGCTGATAGCGGTGGCGACAGGGCTGGCCGTGCTGACGGCTGGTGCTTGCGTGCTCTCCTACGACGGCGTGCATTCGCTTGCGCTGCAAGCCGGAGTGACGAACCCGCTAGCGCGGGTGTATCCGTACATTGGCGACGCCACGCTGGTTGTTGCCGGGTGCTCGGTACTTGCGCTGCGCGGGGCCGGGTTGCTGAGCAAGCTCTACTCGTGGGCGTGCTTCGTGTTGCTGCTCGCGGCGTTGGCGGCCAGCGAGGTCACCCATGCGGCGACCTTGCGCGTGCCGACCCGATGGGCCGAGATCACGGCGGCGGTGCTGCCTTGGGTGCTTGTGCTAATGGCTTTCGGCTTGTTGCTGGCACTGCTCAGGCACGTGCGGCGGCGTCGGCCTGGCCATCGGGCAAGCGGAACCGCGTTGGCGGCGGCCGGGGCCGGGGCCACTCCCGTTTCTGTCGCGCCGGCGGTTCAGGCCCTGCCGGTAGCACCCGGTGACCCGACCGTACCTAACCAGGCGCTTCAGCGGACGCTGGCACGGGGGCCAGTGGTCACCGCAGCCACGGACTCAGAGCCGGCTCCCGGCGACGGTGACCCTGATCTCAGCGCTGCGGCTCTCGCCAGGGCCGCCCTCAGTAACGACACCGACCGGACTCGACGGGGAACCGGCTGGCACGAGGCCCAGCACGCCACGCCAAGTACTCCGCAGCCCACCCCCTTGCCAGAACAGGCACCGCCGCTCGAGCCCTTGCCACCCGAGTCGCAGCCGCCCGGATCGCAGCCGCCCGGATCGCAGCCGCCCGGATCGCCGGCACCCAGATCGCCGGCACCCAGATCGCCGGCACCCAGATCCCTGGCACCCGGATCCCTGGCACCCGGATCGCCGGCACCCAGATCGCCGGCACCCAGATCCCTGGCACCCGGATCCCTGCCGCCCGGATCGCCGGCACCCGGATCGCCGGCACCCGGATCCCTGGCACCCGGATCCCTGGCGCCGGGATCGCCCGCGCCTGAGATCGCGCCCGATCCCCAGCAGACGAGCAGACTGATCGCCAGACCGGTCGAAATGCAACTGCGCGCCCGACGCCAGCCGCCGGCCGCGTCCGTGCCCACGTCGGAGCCGACGTCAGGGTCCGCATCCGGGCCGCTCTCGTCACTCGCTTCCAGGCCGTCGGAGACACCTGTGATCCCGCCTGCCCCAGTGATCCCGCCAGCCCCACCCGACGCGGCGCCGCCGAGCCCGTCCCAGGCACCGCTCATGCCCCCGCCAGGAGTCGCGGCGCCTTCAGGCTTGTCCGGCAGCGCCTACGGCGGCGACACCGTTCCTAAGGGGCTGACCAGACCCCGGTCGCCGTTCGCGCCTCCGTCTCCCACGCCGACTCCGACCCCAACCCCCGCCCCGCCAGAACAGCCCGCTAACGCCGATTCGCCAACCCTGGACCGTCCGCGCAGCTCTCCCACCCCGCCAGCAACCTGACGCCCGCCAGCAACCTGACGCCCGCCCGCACCCTGACGCCCGCCCGCACCCGGCTTACCCCGCACAGGCCCGACCCCGGCATTTCGGGCAACCGTGGCATCGCGCCGACGAACCCAGCAGCATCGTTGGCCCTGCGTTGCTGTTCGCGGGGCGGAGCCAGGGACAACGGTGGTCATCTGATGCTGTCCGGGTGACATCGCTGGAACTCTGATGCTGTAGCCGGGGACGGACGGACAGCATCGGTGGGCATCTGATGCTGCTGGCCGGGGCGGGTGATCAGAGCGGGAGTATCAGGGCGGTGGCGATGGCGGCGGCGCCTTCGCCGCGGCCGGTGAGGCCGAGGCCGTCCGTGGTAGTGGCTGACAGGCTGACCGAGGAGCCAGCCAGGATCGCGGACAGGACAGCCTGCGCCTCTTCGCGGCGCGGTGCGACCCTTGGCCGGTTGCCGATCACTTGCACGGCCACGTTGCCGATCTGGTATCCGGCCTTGGCCAGCAGCTCACAGGTACGCCCGAGCAGAACGGCACCGGAAGCCCCCGCCCATTCCGGGCGGCTGGTGCCGAACTGGCTGCCAAGGTCACCGAGCTCGGCCGCGGACAGCAGCGCGGAGCAGATCGCGTGCGCTGCCACGTCACCGTCGGAGTGGCCGACCAGTCCCGGCTCTCCAGGCCAGAAAAGTCCGGCGAGGTGCAGCTCACCGCCCTCGCCGAACTTATGAACGTCTACTCCAATGCCGATACGCGTTATGAGGTCGCCAGGATCTCGTCGAGCAGCGTCTCGGCCTTGTCCTCGTTGGTCTTCTCCGCCAGGGCGAGCTCGCTCACCAGAATCTGCCTGGCCTTGGCGAGCATGCGCTTCTCACCGGCCGAGAGCCCGCGCTCGCGGTCACGCCGCCACAGGTCCCTGACCACTTCGGCTACCTTGTTGACGTCGCCAGAGGCGAGCTTCTCCAGGTTGGCCTTGTAGCGGCGAGACCAGTTCGTTGGCTCCTCGGTGTAGGGCGCCCTCAGCACTTCGAAGACCCGCTCGAGGCCTTCCTGTCCGACGACGTCCCGCACACCGACAAGCTCGGCGTTGTCTGCTGGAACCCGCACCGTCAGGTCACCCTTGTCGACCTTGAGCACGAGGTATGTCTTCTCCTCGCCCTTGATCGAACGGATCTCGATTTCCTCGATCCGCGCAGCCCCATGGTGCGGATAGACGACGGTGTCGCCGACCTTGAATGTCATGTGGCACGTACCCCTTCCGCTGCATCTAGCTTACCACGGCCGACCGCGAACAATAGCCAGGCTTGAGGTCAAAGATGCAGGTCAAGGCCGCTTTTGCCTACTGCGAAGGGCAGCACCGTGCCGCCAGCATGCCGCCCTGCGCTCCGGCCGCCCGGACGCCAAGGCCATGCAACAGCGAGGAAATAACCGTTGTCAGATGCGCTGCGCGTACAGCTAGTTTAACGCCAGATCCCGTCGCCCACAGCCACCCGGCGGCTACGAGCGCATACTTCATCCGACTACAGCGTCCCGCACGCTTACACCCACCGGCTCGCAGGCTCATACTGAAGACAAGAGCTTGCAGCGAATTGCGGAGGGACGTGTGAACCAGGGCGGTGAGCAGGGGCACGATGATTACGGCCTGCCGCCAGTGGACATCGAGATCCCTGACGATGCCCGCGAGCTTTACCGTGATGTGCAGGCATATCATCGCGAGCTGCGTGCGCTGCGAAGGCACCAGCGCAGCCTGCGCTGGCGTGCGCCTTTCCGCCGGTCAGGGGTCGCTATACCGCTGCTCGCCGGGTGCCTGATCGTTGCCCTGGTCGCCGTCATGATCTCGGCCATGCTGACCACGAGTTCTGACCTTTCACCCGACCATCCGTCCGGCCAGCCTGACGCGGGCAAGACATACTCCTCGGTCGCTACCACACCCGCCCAGTCACCTGCCACGGCGCCAGCTACCACGGCGCCAGCTACCACGGCGCCAGCTACCACGGGCCCGACCGCCGCCTCAAGACTGCCGGCCAAGGTGATCAGCGTGGGCGGCAGATCACAGCGCCTGAGCACGTTGCGCAGCACCGTGCTGGCGATAGTGCCAGGAGGATGCGGCTGCGATGCGGCGGTGAAGCAACTGCTCATGCAGGCAGAAGTCGCCGGCGTCGTCGTCTATCTCGTGGCTCCGCGCGGCACCAGCGTGGCCACGCTGGACCGACTGGCCGGCCTGGTCAGCGGCATGAAGGCCACGCAGGTTGCGAGCGATCACGGCAACGTGCTGACCTCCGCGTACCGGCCGGTCGGGCTCACCGTGCTGCTCGTCGACTCGCAGGGAAAGGTGAAGGTCGCCGACCGGCTGAACCACGGGCTCAGCCTGGAAAAGCAGCTCAAGCTGCTGAAGCCGGCCAGCTAGCCGACGGATCTCACCCAGGAAGCCGCAATAGCCGGGCCGGCTGCATAGCCGGCAGCGAATAGGACTACGCTGCGTCGTGTTCGCCAACCTGGCTGGGCCGAAGACGACGAGGAGACCCTGTGATCTCGCGCCGCATCCTCATCGCGGCGGCAGCGGCTGCGCTGATCCCGCTGGCCGCCGGCTGCGAAGCAGGCAGCAACGCGCCTACCCTGCAATGGCACCAGCCAGCCGATGGCACGGCCAAGACCGTCGGCAGCATCACGATCAGCAACGCGTTCGTCCTCGGCGCCCCGATCGGCGCCGTGATACCGCGCGGGCAAAATGCCGGGCTGTTCCTGGGGCTCACCAACATCGGCGCCCCTGACCGGCTGGTCAGCGCAGCCGCTCCCGGGGTTGCCAGCTCGGTGAAGCTGCCAAGCGGCAAGGTCGTGCTGGCGACTCAGTCGCAGGTACTGTTCACCGGGCCTAAGCCGCAGATTATCCTTGAGGGCTTGCTTCACCCGCTGGCCGGCGGTTCGGTGGTCACCATCGTGCTCACCTTCGCGAAGGCGGGTTCGGTCATCTTGCGCGTCCCTGTCGCTCCGCGGGCGCAGTACTTCACCACGCTTTCTCCGGCACCCTCGCCCACGCCAAGCAAGACCAGCACGCCGACGGCGAGCCCGAGCAGTTCAGCCTCGCCGTCCGCAAGCTAATTACCAGGCTCGAACTTGTACCCCAGCCCGCGCACGGTGATGATGTGCATCGGCCTGGCCGGGTCGACTTCGACCTTCGCCCGCAGCCGCTTGATGTGAACGTCGAGTGTCTTAGTGTCGCCGACGTAGTCGGCGCCCCAGACCCTGTCGATGAGCTGCATTCTCGTCAGCACCCTGCCTGAGTTCCTCAGCAGGACCTCTAGCAGCTCGAACTCCTTCAGCGGAAGCTGAACCGCCGCGCTGCGCACCATCACGACGTGACGCTCGACATCCATCCTGACCGGCCCTGACTCAAGTACCGAGGTGTTCGGCTCCTCGCTGTCGCCACGCCGCCTTAGCACGGCCCGCATGCGCGCGACCAGTTCGCGCGAGGAGAACGGCTTCGTCACGTAGTCGTCAGCCCCGAGCTCAAGCCCGACCACCTTGTCGATCTCGCTGTCCTTGGCGGTCAGCATGATGACGGGCACGCTCGAACGCTCGCGCAATGCGCGGCACACCTCGCTGCCCGGCAGGCCAGGCAGCATCAGGTCGAGCAGCACAAGGTCGGCACCGGTCCGGTCGAAGGTGTCAAGCGCGGCCGGTCCGGTAGGACAGACCGCGACCTCGAAACCCTCCTTGCGGAGCATGTACGACAACGCGTCGCTGAATGACTCCTCATCTTCGACAACGAGTACCCGCGTCACTTAGCTGCCTCCTTGGCTCCACCGCTCATTTTCATGCCCCCGGTCCGTTTGGCAAGCGCAGCGTAAACGTAGATCCGGCGCCCTCCTTGGACGACACCGTCACCTTGCCGCCATGCGCGGCGGTGACGTGCTTGACGATGGCCAGGCCGAGACCCGTGCCGCCGGTGACCCGCGACCTGGCAGGATCGACACGGTAGAAACGTTCGAAGATCCGCTCCAGGTCGCGTTCGGGAATGCCGATGCCCTGATCGGTGACGCTCAGCTCAATGACCTGGGCGCTGACCTGCCTAGTCGAGACCACGACCCTGGTCCGTTCAGGGCTGTAAGCCACCGCGTTGTCGAGCAGATTACGCAGGGCCGTCACAAGCAACTCTTCGTCGCCACGCACGAACAGCCGCCTGACGCCGGTGGATGCGAGCTCGATGCCGCGGACCGAGGCCTTCATGCGACAGCGGTCAAGCGCCTCCGCGACGACCGCGTCCAGGTCAACGGGCACCGGGTCGGGGATCGGCTCGACCGCCTGGATACGGGACAAAGTGATCATGTCCTGGACCAGGTTGGTCAGCCTGGTCGCTTCCTGCCGCATCCGGCCGGCGAACCTCCGCACGGCCTCCGGGTCATCGGCGGCGTCCTCGACGGTCTCGGCGAGCAGCGCGAGTGCCCCGACCGGGGTCTTCAGCTCATGGCTGGTGTTGGCGACAAAGTCACGGCGCACTTCCTCGACCCGCCGCCGCTCGGTCTGGTCTTCGACCAGCAGCAAGACCAGGCCGCCGCCACCGACCTCCGCGCCGAGCGGCGCCACGCGCACCGCGAAACTCGTGGTGTGGTTAGGCAGCCCGCCAGTCGAGATGTCGATCTCGCCCTCGCGTATCTCGCCGTCCCTGCGGACCTGGCGCGCCAGCGCGAGCAGTTCCCCGACGACCAGGCGATCGCCCGCAACGAGGCCAAACGACCGGGCGGCCTCGCTAGCCTGAAGCACCCGGTCCTCACTGTCGATGACGACAGCGGAGGAACTGAGCACAGCCAGGACCGCGGCAAGCCCAGCGGGAAGTACGACAGCAGGCGCTATAACCCCGGGCGCCAAAAGACCGGGGCCGGTGCCGGTGCCCGTATTCGCCCCCGCCTTCACGGTTTCATCGTATGCGGATCACCCGCGAAGGCGCATCTGGCCAGCGGCCTGACCAGCAGCAATTTGCGGAGAGTTCATGCCTCCTACCGCCCCAGTTCACGTCGTCGGCATCGGCCGTCCGCCTGGCGGACTTCTGTTACTTACCCTGGTTACGCACGGCCTCAGCGGCAGCGACCGCCGCTACAGGGTCGAGGTAGGTGCCGCCTGGGGTAACTGGCCTGAAGTTCTCGTCGAGTTCATACCGAAGCGGAATGCCCGTGGGGATGTTCAGCTCAGCGATGTCGGCGTCGCTGATCTGGTCGAGGTGCTTGACCAGTGCCCGCAGCGAGTTGCCGTGCGCCACAACCAGGACCGTGGCGCCGGTCGCGAGGTCGGGCACGATCACGTCGTCCCAATAGGGCAGCATCCGCTGCACTACATCGCGCAGGCACTCGGTCCTTGGCATGAGATCGCCGGTCAGCAGCGCGTACCTGGGATCTGAGACCTGCGAGAGCGGTGCATCGTCGGCCAGCGGCGGCGGCGGAACGTTGTAAGAACGCCGCCACAGCATGAACTGCTCGTCCCCGAACTCCTCGCGGGTCTGAGCCTTGTTCTTGCCCTGCAAGGCACCGTAGTGCCGCTCGTTAAGCCGCCAGGAACGCCGGACGGGCAGCCAGGAAAGGCCGGCCGACTCAAGCGCGCTGTTGGCCGTCTGGATCGCCCTGGTCAGCACCGATGTGTGCACAAGCGAGGGACGCAGGCCGCTATCGCGAAGAAGCTCCCCGGCCTTGGCAGCCTCGGCCTGCCCGGCCTGGGACAGTCCGACGTCGACCCAGCCTGTGAAAAGTCCTTCAGCGTTCCAGACGCTTTCCCCGTGCCGCAGCAACACCAAGGTCCTCATCCGCCCGCTACACCCCACCCTCCACCCATAGCCCACGTCGCCGGTCGAAGTAACCCTACGGGAACACAGCGGGAAAATTGTGGGTTCCCTTCGTCGGAGGTGTATGCCAGTGCCGCGTCGCTACCCGAGGCGAGTCGCGACCATCAGCGTCCATACTTCGCCGCTAGAACAGCCAGGAACCGGTGATGCCGGCGGCCTGAACGTGTACGTCGTCGAGGTAGCCAAGCTACTCGCGGCGCGCGGGGTCGAAGTTGACATTTTCACCAGGGCCGTGGCCCGTGACCAGCCCCCCGTCGTTGAACTGGCACCCGGCGTGCTGGTTAAGCACATCGTCGCCGGCCCGTTCGAGGACCTGGACAAGGCCGCGCTGCCCGGCCAGCTCTGCGACTTCACCTTCGAGGTACTGCGCGAGGAAGCCGCGCACGCACCGGGCAGGTATGACCTCGTGCACGGACACTACTGGCTGTCCGGCCAGGTCGGTGCCGTTGCCAAGCAACGCTGGGGCGTGCCGCTCGTCCAGTCCATGCACACGCTAGGCCGCGTCAAGAACGCCGCCCTCGCCAGG
The DNA here is from genome assembly GCA_035509195.1 of Streptosporangiaceae bacterium. Lineage (GTDB taxonomy): Bacteria > Actinomycetota > Actinomycetes > Streptosporangiales > Streptosporangiaceae > Chersky-822. The sequence goes on from DATJLT010000297.1 coordinate 12,839, forward strand.
GGCGACGCCGCCGAGCCTGACGTCAGGATCAGGGGTGAGGCTGAGGTGATCGCCACCGCCGACCGGATCGTGGCGAACACGGGGGCCGAAGCCAGCGAGTTGATCAGGCTTTACGACGCCGACCCCCGCCGCGTCAGCGCGGTCAGTCCTGGCGTCGACCTCGCTACGTTCAAGCCAGGCTCGCAGCGTCAGGCCCGTGCGCGCCTCGGCTTGCCGCAGAACGCGATCGTGCTCATGTTCGCCGGCCGGGTCCAGCCGCTCAAAGCCCCCGACATCCTGCTCAGAGCCGCCGCCAGACTCGTCAGCGACCACAGGCGGCTCGCCGATCGGCTCGTTGTCGCCTTCGTCGGAGGCCCGAGCGGTACAGGAAGGAACGATCCCGACGGGCTGACCCAGCTCGCGGTGTCTCTTGGCATATCCAAAAATGTCCGTCTGGAACCGCCATGTCCTCAGCCTGACCTCGCTGACTGGTATCGCGCGGCGACTCTGGTCGTGGTTCCCTCGTACTCGGAGTCCTTCGGCCTGGTCGCGGTCGAGGCGCAGGCGTGCGGAACCCCGGTTGTCGCGGCCGCCGCAGGAGGACTGCGCACCGCCGTCAGGCACGGCGTCTCAGGCGTTCTCATCGACGGCCATAACCCCGCCGACTACGCCGCCGCCATCTGGCGCCTCATCACCGATTCAGGCAAGCTGTCGCGGCTGTCAAAGGGCGCACGCCAGCACGCTTCGGCCTTTGGCTGGTCGGTCACGGTCGACAAGCTGCTAGGCGTGTACGGTGCTGCCATGAGCGAGGTCGCCGCCGCGGTGGAGGCGTGAGTCTTCGGGAGATACTCGACGGGCTTGGCGTAGGTTACGAGTCGCCGCAGCCCGATGCCTACCTGGTCAAGCTGGAGGGACAGCACAAGCTGGCCACGATGACCTGGCTGATCGCCGAGACGCACAGCCTGCACGTGGAAGCCTTTTTCTGCCGCCAGCCTGACGAGAACCACGCGAAGTTCTACCGTTTCCTGCTCGAGCGCGGTGCGACGATGTTCGGCGTCCACTTCGCGCTCGATGAGACGGGAGACGTCTACCTCACCGGACGCCTGCCGCTCAGCTCGATCACGCCTGACGAGATCGACCGCCTGCTCGGCTGCGTACTCAGCTACAGCGACGAGAACTTCGACCAGGCACTCATGATCGGCTTCGCGTCTTCGATCAGGCGAGAGTACGCCTGGCGGGTGAAGCGAGGCGAGAGCCTGGCCAACCTCCAGGCCTTCGCCAGGCTGACCGGCCAGCCCTAGCAGCCGATGGCCGAGTTCCCGGTCTTCGGTACCACGGCGGTCTTGCTGGTCACCGAGGAAGCCCTGCTCGGGGAGGCCCGAGCCATCGCCGACGCCGAACTCGCCGCCGTCGACCATGCGTGCAGCCGGTTCAGGCCAGATTCAGAGCTTTCTATCCTCAATAAAACACCAGGGCGTCTCACTCGCGTGAGCGAACTGTTCGCGACGTTGATCGCCGAGGCGCTGCGGGCAGCCGAGCTGACGGAAGGCGACGTCGACCCGACAGTCGGTGAAGCCCTGGTCGCGGCGGGATACGACAGGGACTTTGGCGAGATCAGGGAGGCCGGCGCTGCCCTGGCGGCTTCGGCTGCCGAAGTGCCCGGCTGGCGGAGCGTGCGGTTTGACCCGGTCACCCGTCACGTGCGGCTCGATCACGGAGCACGACTCGACCTCGGGTCCACTGCCAAGGCCTGGGCAGCCGACCGCTGCGCGGCCCTGATCAGCGAGCGACTCGGCTGCGGCGTGCTCGTCGGCCTCGGCGGCGACCTCTCGGTCGCCGGCCCGCCGCCCTCGCCAGGGGATGGCTGGCATGTGAAGGCAACCGACGATCACGCCGGTCCGGCCGGCGCCCCAGGGCAGACTGTCACGATCCGCTCTGGCGGGCTCGCGACCTCAAGTACGACGGTCCGCTCCTGGCAGGCCGGAGACCGGCCCATGCACCACATCATCGACCCACGTACCGGCGCTCCCGCCGTCTCTCCCTGGCGCACCGTCAGCGTGGCGGCCGCGACCTGCGTCGACGCCAACATCGCCAGCACGGCGGCCATCATCAGGGGCACCGCCGCCATCCCGTGGCTGAACGAACTGCGGCTGCCAGCGAGGCTGGTCGACCACGGGGGAAATGTCACGACAACGGCCGATTGGCCCCTCCCTCCCCGCCCGGTCCGCCCCGCCCGCCGCTGACCCGGCCAACACCAAACCGGGGTTTGGTGTTGGGGCGGGGAGGCTCGGGAGTTTGGCCCCAGGATGGGTTAAGTCTGCCATGATGCTGAGGAATCGGATTTGCACGGATTCCGGGGGCTACAGACTCGGCGGGGCCTTAGCGGGAAGGGCGGCAATGGCTACCAGGCGGGCATCACGACGTGCGGCATTGGCGCTCGCAGTGGCGCTGACGTCCGCCGGGTTGCTGGCGAGCGGCTGGCAAGGGTCAGCCTCGGCGCGTACGGCAGCCAGCCCGCCCTCCTCGGCGCCAGGGGTGTGCTCGACCAACGCGCGCGGCCAGGTGACCAACTGCCCCAAGCCCGTACCCGCCGCGCAACTGCCCGCGGGGGTCAGAGATCAGCGGACGCTGACCTCGCTGCCGGCCAACCTCGCTACGCTCGTGGACACGAGGACCTGGACCAGCAGCGGCGGCAACACCTATCCGGGTGCCCAGGCTCCGTTCGGCATGATCCAGTGGTCGCCAGATACCTCGCCTGACCGGGCTGACGGCGGCGGCTACACCTACAGCGACAACCGGCTCATGGGTTACAGCCTGACCCACGTCTCTGGATCCGGGTGCAAGGCGGCGGGCGACTTCCCGATCCTGCCTTTGACAGGCAAACTGCCGCCGGGCAACCCGAACGCGGTCACTACCGCCTTCACGCACAGCGGCGAGGTCGCGCAGGCCGGGTTTTACAAGGCAAGAAACAACATGCCTCAGACCATCACGTCCAGCTTCTCCGCGACTCCGCATGCGGCGGTCGGCAAGTTCGTGTTCCCGAAGACGGCCTCGGCCGACCTGCTCATCAAGCTGAGAGACAGCCAGGAGACAGATTTCGCGTCGCACGTCTGGATAGAGAGCAAGACCGAACTGGCCGGCTCGGAGACCAGCGGCGGTTTCTGCAACGAGAGCAGTAAGGTCGGCCCGCAGAAATACACGATCTACTTCGATATCTCCTTCAGCCAGCCGTTCACCGCCAAGGTCATCACCGAGCCAGGCCAGCGTGACCCGAACTCGGTGCTACTGACCTTCAACACCAAGAAGGACGCCGTCGTCGAGGCCAAGGCAGGGATCTCGTACGTGAGCAGGCAGAACGCCCAGCTCAACTGGCAGACCGAGGTCGGCACCCTCGACCTGAGCAGCGTCATCGCGTCCGCGCAAGATAGCTGGGACTCCCTGCTCGGCGAGATCGCCGTTTCCGGCGGCAGCTATTCGGAGGAGCAGGAGTTTTACAGCCTGCTCTACAAGGACTTCCTGCAGCCGAACATCGTGAGCGACGTCAACGGGCAGTATTTCGGCTCCGACTGGCACGTGCACAAGGTCGTCGCCGGGCAGTCTGATCAGTACAGCATGTTCTCCGGCTGGGACGTTTACCATTCGCTTTCCCAGCTTCAGGCCATGCTCGACCCGACCGCGGCAAGCGACATGGCACAGTCACTGGTCAACTACTACGGGCAGAACAAGGTCCTCCCCCAGTGGGGTTACCTCAACCTGGACAACTACGCCCAGGTCGGGGACCCGGCGGACGCGATCATCGCCGACTACTACGCGTTCGGCGCGACCGGGTTCGACACCGCGAGCGCGCTGTCAGACATGCTGGCGCAAGCTACGACCGTCAACAAGATCCGGCCCGGCGAGGCGCTCGAGAAGCAGTACGGCTTCCTGCCGCAGAACGCCAAGTACGGGTGCTGTGACACGCACGACTACACCTCTAGCTTGCTCGAGTACGACACCGCCGACCTGGCGCTTTCCCAGTTCGCGCGGGAGCTCGGCGACACCACCGCCGCGGTCATGCTCCAGAACCGCGCCAACAACTGGAAGAACGTCTTCGACCACAAGAACAACCTGCTGACCCCGAGGAACGGCACCGGCCAGTTCGTCGCCGGCGTCACGCCGCTGACCACGTACCGCTACCTGGAGGGCGACGCCTACCAGTACCTGTGGGACGTGCCGAACAACTACGCTGGCCTGTTCGGCCTCCTCGGCGGCAAGGCCAAGGTAGGGCCCATGCTGCGGGCCTATTTGTCGTCACCGAACGGTCGCGGCACGCATCCTTACCTCGCCGACGAGTTTGACCTTGGCGAGCAGTTCGCGCCCGACTACGCGGACTATCCGTCTGAGACCCAGTTCGCGGTCAACAACATCAGGCGGAACCTTTACCTGCCAGGCCCTTACGGCCTGCACAACAACGACGACCTTGGCGCGGAAAGCTCCCAGTTCATCTGGGAAATGCTCGGCATGTACCCGGAGAATCCCGGTAGCGGGAACCTGGTACTCGCCAGCCCGGGTTTCCCGTCGATCGTGATCAGCCTGCCTTACGGCGCGACGATCACGATCAAGGCACCCGGCGCTTCTGGAACCAAGTTCTACGTCAAGTCGCTGGCCGTTAACGGGGTCTATGACCAGAAGCTTTACGTGCCGTTCAGCGAACTGGACGGCGGCGCGACGATGAACTGGACGCTGAGTTCCCAGCCGGCCGGCTGGGGCAACAAGCCGGCCGACGCACCGCCCTCCTACGGCATGACGAAGTCCTGACCCCTACCATCTAGTGGTCGGCCAGCGGGCGTTTTGACTGGAGGATGGCCTGATGGGACCACTAGCCGGTATTCGGGTGCTCGAGATCGCCAGCCTTGCGCCCGCGCCGTTCGGCTGCATGATCCTTTCCGACCTCGGGGCTGACGTGCTCAGGGTCGAGCGGCCGGAAGCCTGTGCACCCGGCCGGCCTGACCCGGTGGATCCGCTCACCAGGGGGCGCCGCTCGATCGGGCTGAACCTCAAGGATCCGGCCGGGATCGAGTTGCTGCTGCGGCTGACCGAATCGGCTGATGTGCTCGTCGAAGGGTTCAGGCCGGGCGTCACCGAGCGCCTCGGCTTCGGGCCTGACGTCTGCGCCAAGCGCAATCCCGGTCTCATTTACGCCAGGATGACCGGCTGGGGACAGGACGGGCCGCTCGCTGCGACCGCCGGGCATGACATCGACTACATCGGGATCTCGGGTGCGCTTCACCCGATCGGCCGAGCCGGCGAGCGCCCGGTGCCGCCGCTGAACCTGGTCGGCGACTTCGGCGGCGGAGGGATGCTGCTCGCGATCGGCGTGCTCGCCGCGCTCGTCGAGCGGCAGAGTTCAGGGCTCGGGCAGGTCGTCGACGCCGCGATGGTTGACGGGTCCGCGCTGCTGACTTCGTTTATCTACGGGCTGCGGGCCAGGGGCGGCTGGCGGGACGAACGCGGGGTGAACCTGCTCGATGGCGGCGCCCCGTTCTATGACACCTATACGACGGCCGACGGCAAGTACGTCGCGGTCGGCGCGCTCGAACCTCAGTTTTACGCGGCGCTGCTGAAAGGGCTCGGCCTGGCGGACGCTGACTTGCCCGATCAGATGGACATCGCGAGCTGGCCCGTCCTGCGGGCCAGGTTCACCGACGTGTTCAGGCAGCGGACGCGCGATGAGTGGGTCGCCGTCTTCGCCGGGACAGACGCCTGTGTCGCGCCCGTGCTTTCCGCTGGCGAGGCACCTTCGCACCCGCATAATGCCGAGCGCGGCGTCTTCACTGAGGTCGGCGGCGTCACCCAGCCGGCGCCTGCGCCTCGCTTCGGCCGTAGCTCCGTGCCCTTGCCGCAGGCTCCGGCCCGGCCAGGCGCGAACACCGACGAGGTGCTCGGCGCACTCGAGCTGAGTTCTTCTGAGATCGCCGGCCTGCGCTCGGGCGGAGTGGTCGCCTGAGCGAGTACGCCGCGGGCAAGGGGCACGGCAGGGAGATCCTGACGCTAGCGGTGCCCGCGCTCGGGGCGCTGATCGCGGAGCCGTTGTTCCTGCTCGCTGACTCGGCGATAGTGGGCAGGCTAGGGACGACGCCGCTCGGCGGTCTCGGGGTCGCCGCGCAGGCACTGACCACCCTGGTCAACATCTCGATCTTCCTCGCCTACGGCACGACCGCCGCGGTCGCCAGGCAGCTCGGCGCCGGCAATCGCCAGGCGGCGATCAGGCAGGGCATCGACGGGATCTGGCTGGCAGGGGCGATCGGGGTCGTCGTGCTCGGGGCCGGGCTGCCGCTAGCGCTGCCGATCGTCCGTGCCTTCGGCGCGACGCCGGCCGTCACCGACCAGGCGGCCATCTACCTGCGCATCAGCCTGCTCGGCGCGCCAGGAATGCTGGCGGTGCTCGCGGGCACAGGGATCTTGCGCGGGCTGCAGGACACCAAGACCCCGCTGATCATCGCGGTCGCCTCGAACGTGATCAACGTGGTGCTGAACGCGACCTTCGTACTCGGCTTGCACTGGGGAATCGCCGGCTCCGCCTGGGGCACGGTGATCGCGCAGAACGGCGCGGCCATCGCGTACCTGACAATGGTAGCGATCGGCGCCAGGCGGGCAGGAGTCGGCTTCGGCATCGATCTCGCCGGGGTGCGAGCCGCCGCACGTACGGGAGGCGCGCTCGTCATCAGGACGGTCGCGCTGCAGGCGGTGCTGGTCGCGGCGACCGCGATCGCCGCGCACCAGGGCGACGTCGCGATCGCCGCCTATCAGGTCAGCTTCAGGGTCTACAACGTGCTCGTGCTGGCACTCGACGCGATCGCGATCGCCGCGCAGGCGATTACCGGGAAGTATCTCGGAGCCGGTGACGTGGCCGGGGCGCGCGCCGCGACGAAACTGATGATCCGCTGGGGGGCTGGCTGCGGTGTCGCCTTCGGGCTGCTGCTGCTCGCGGTGCTCCCCGTGCTCCCCGCTGTTTTCGACGCTACGCCTCCAGTCGGTCACCTGATGATCGTCGTGCTGATCGTGGCGGCCGCGATCCAGCCGGTCGCCGGGGTCGTCTTCGTGCTCGACGGGGTGCTCATCGGCGCGGGCGACCAGGACTACCTGGCCATCGCCGGACTGGTGGCGACCGCCGCGTTCGGCCTCGCGGCTGCGGCCGTCGTGACCGCAGGCGGCGGGCTGATCGCCCTCTGGGTCGCGATCGCGATCTGGCTGGCTGCGCGGTTCGTGACGCTGACGTGGCGCGCACACGGCAGCCGCTGGCTGATCACCGGCGCCGTCCGCGCCTGAGCGGCGCAGTAGATTAGCGATCATGGGAGAGGCTTCGGCGACCGACAGGATCAGCTTGCTCGGGCTGCGGGCGTTCGGCAGGCACGGGGTGCTGCCGAGCGAACGGCAGGAAGGCCAGGAATTCGTGATCGACGCGATCCTGACGCTTGACCTGCGGCCTGCGGCAGCCTCCGATGACCTGTCGCAGACTGTCGGCTACGCCGTGCTTGCGAGGCGCCTGACCGAGATCGTGTCAGGCGAGCCGCTGTCGCTGATCGAGACGCTGGCCGAGCGACTCGCGGCGGTATGCCTGGACGACGAGCGCGTCGAGCAAGCCGAGGTCACGGTGCATAAGCCAGGGGCGCCGATCGGATTGCCGTTCAGCGATGTGACCGTCACGGTCGTCCGGGGCAGAACATAGGTGGAGTAGCCTGCGCTGAGGGGAAGCCGAGGGGCCCGGGGGGATTGTTGTGGCCGCCGTATCCCGCAAATCGCTCGAAGTAGCACTTTTGTTTGACGAGGAGCCTTATACCTACTCTGACGTTCTGGTGACTGGGGCGCTGCGCGGAGAGTGGGCGTCGCTGACCGCACGCCAGCGGGCGGACGGGGGCGCTGACGGTTCCCTGACCGGCCAGGCCGCCGCGAGGATCGTTGACTTCCGGCGCGCGCACCGCCTCGAGGCGGCTTCTGACCTGCGGCACTGGCTGTCCGGTCGCGACCTGGATGGCAACGACCTGCTGCGCTACGCGCGCGGCGAAGCCTGCGGCTGGTGGGCGGAAGCGGTCTTCAGCGGCTATTTCGGACGATGGGCTGAGGCACTTGAGCGTTGGCTGATCGTCCAGCGGCTGGCTGGCACCAGGCATCTGGAGGCGGACGACGATACCTTCTGGCTGATCGAGGCTTCAGGCGTACTTGAGGTCGCTTCAGGCACCGACCGGCAGCGAGCGGGCGTGCTCGCCCGTGCCTTCGGCGACTACCAGTCATGGGCCGCTTCGGCGATCAGCGAATCAGAGATCGACCAGCTCATCGGCAGGCGCAAGATCGGCTGGACCCGGCTTGAGTTCGACGAATTGATCTTCACCAGCGCCGCCGCCGCCGCCGAGGCCCTGGCCTGCGTGGCCGAGGACGGCGAGAGCCTGGCGGCCGTGGCCGCGCGAGCGGGCACGGCGGTCACCGCCCGGTCAGCCTGGCAGGAAGACCTGCCAGCCGGCATCGGCTCGCTGCTGCTGGCGCTTGAACCCGGGCAGGTAGGCGTGCCCAGCGGCACTGGAGGCCTGCCTGAGCTTGTGCGACTGCGGGCGGCCGTACCGCCCGCAACGGACGACGACCAGGTCAGGGAGCTGGCGGCAGCCGAACTGCGGAGGGTGATCCTGGCCGCATCCGGGGCCGGCCATATACGGCGGGTTGGTGCCTGGTGACCGATACCCGGACACATGACCAGCTAGCTGGCTCCGCGCCTGCCGGGAACCTGGACGTGCTCAGGGGCGTGCCCTTCCTCGCGCTCCTGCCCGACCCGCTGCGGGCGCTCGTGATCGAGTTGCTCGAACCGCGGGCCTACCAGTTCGGTGACATCATCATCAAGCAAGGCGACGCGGCCGACGGGCTCTACATCCTGGCAAGCGGCACGGCGCGCGTTCTCATGACGGGCGAAGACGGCACAGAAGCCACGCTTTCCCACCTCAGCCCCGGCGCGACCTTCGGGGAGGCGGCGCTCATCGACGGGTCCCCGAGGACCGCGACCGTACGTGCCTCTTCCCCGGCCAGCGTCCTCGTGCTCGAACGCAGGGTCTACTCCGCGCTCGAGCGCATCCACCCGGAGATCGGCGGAGCGCTCGACAATCACAGGCGCGCCCACACGCTGCAAAGGTTCCTGCGCACGCACTCGGCGTTCTCCTCCATGCCGATGGAGGGCCTGCGCGAGATGGCGGCACAGCTCACCGAGGTCCAGTTCGACAGGGGCGACCGCGTGCTCACCGAAGGCGCCCCGGCAGACTGCCTGCTCATCGTGCTTGACGGCCGTCTGCGGGTGTTCCGTACCAAGGACGGCAGCAACCTCGACATCGGCTTCCTCCGCACTGGCGACGCTTTCGGCGAGGCCGCGCTCGAACCTGGTGCGGTCAGGGGCGCCTCCGTAGAAGCGCTTACCGAGGTAAAACTGCTCAGGCTCGACGCCGTGCCGTTCCGCGAGCTGGCAGAAAGGTACGGCGAGCTGCGGGTCAGGCTCAACGAGCTGATCGAGGCACGCAAACGCAGGAACACCTCGCCGGTACCGCTTGATTTCGCCGCCGAACTGCTGCCCGCCGAAGCGGTCGCCGAACAGGCAGAGGCCGCCGAGGCCGTCCGCGGGGAGCGACAGGGTGAGGCCGGGCCGAAGGAGACCGATCACGGCCTGCTCAGCGCGCCCGCCCTGGGCGAGGTCGTCGCGGCCAAGCCGCGCAAGCGAGGAGGTTCCCGGCGCTTTCCTTTCCTTCGACAGCTCGACGAGATGGACTGCGGAGCAGCCTGCCTGGGCATGATCGGCCGGTTCTACGGCCATAAGGTATCGATGCCGTTCATCAGGCAGGAAGCGGGCACTTCGGTTGCCGGCACCACCTTGCGCGGCCTGCGTCGCGGCGCCAGCGCCATCGGGCTTGAACTCCAGCCCGCTCGCCTGTCGCCCGAGCACCTGGACGACACCCCGTTGCCGGCGATCGTGCACTGGGAAGGCAACCACTGGGTGGTACTGACCGCGGCAGGCAAGTCTTATGTAACGATCGCCGACCCCGCGACCGGAGTGCGTCAGCTATCCCGCGAGGAGTTCACCAGTAGCTGGACCGGCTACGTCGCGCTGGTTTCCCCGACGCCGAAGCTGGCCGAGGCACCCGAGGCGAGTTCCGGCCTTTCCTGGCTGCTGCCTTTCCTGCGTCCGCATGTCAAGATCCTGGTGCTCGGGCTTGCGTTCGCGCTCGTCGCGGCCGCGGCCGCGGTTGCCGTTCCGCTGTTCAGCCAGCACATCGTTGACGAGGGCATCCTGCCTCACGACGCCCACGCCGTCGTCGGTTTCGGCCTCGGTTCAATAGGGCTCGGGCTGCTGAGCGCGCTGGTGCTTTACGGCCAGCGGCGGATGCTGACGACGGTGGCCGTCGGCCTTGACACGGCCACGCTGAAAGAGCTCACCAGGACGCTCTTCGGCCTTCCCATGTCCTATTTCGAGGCCAGGCGCACCGGCGACATGGAGCGTCGCCTCGCCTCGCTGCAGCAAGTGAACCAGACGGTCACCAAACAGGGAGTGGCCGCGATTACCTCGCTGACTCAGCTCTTCATGATCGCGGCCCTGATGGCGTACTACTCGCTGCTGCTGATGCTGATCTTCCTTGTCATGGTGGCCGGCTTCGCGCTGTCGATCAGGTACTCGATCAAGAAGATCGGGCCGGTGTACGCGTCGCTCGAGCACGCGTTCGGCAAGTTCAACGCGCGGCAGGTCGACTTCCTCAAGGGCATAGAGACCGTGAAGACCTCCGGGCAGCGTCCTGGCACGCTGAACTCGATGGACGCGGCGCTCGCTGACCTCGGCGTGAGACGGCACGACGCCGACCGCGTCGGCGGACGCTTCAATGCGGGAGTCACCGCGATCGGGCTGACCACCGTGGCACTCTTCACGTTCCTTGGCGCTCTCTGGGTGCTTGCTGGAAGATTCGGACTTGGGTCTTATGTTGCTTTCGTGATGCTGGCCGGGCTCGCGGTGGCGCCTTCGCAGCAGCTAGCGCTGCTCGGTGACGACATACAGCATTCGTCTGTGCTGCTGCACCGGCTGCAGGACGTCTTCGAGCAAGACGCCGAGCAGGCAGACCGCCTGGACACGCTCAAGCCGGTGCCTGCGCTTGCCGGGGCGGTGCAGCTCAGGAACGTGGGCTTCGCCTACGGTGCCCGGCGGGACGGGAGCGATGGGGGAACTCCGGTTCTTTCCGGTATCAGCATCGATGTCCCTGCTGGCATGACCGTGGGCCTGGTCGGGCGCTCTGGTTCAGGGAAATCTACGCTGCTCAGGCTGCTGGCTGGACTACTTGAGCCCACTGAGGGCGTTATTAGCTATGACTCGACGAACATCGCCGAGCTTGATTACGCGCAGTTGCGGCGGCGGCTCGGCTTCGTTCTTCAGCAGCCGTACCTGTTCAGCGGCACGATCACCGAGAACATCGCGTTCGGCGACCCTGATCCCGACAACGAGCGAGTGCGGCAGGCCGCGCAGACGGCAGACGCGCACGAGTTCGTCAGCCGGCTGCCCCTGGCCTACGCCACCCCGATCGGCGACAGCGGCATGCGCCTTTCCGGCGGTCAGGCGCAGCGCATCGCGATCGCACGTGCGGTGTACTTCGAGCCCGCGGTCATGCTGCTTGACGAGGCGACCAGTTCACTTGACTCAGAAGCCGAGAGGGCAGTGAAAGCGAACCTCGAGCTCGTCATGTCGTCGCGCACGGCCTTCGTCGCCGCGCACCGCCTTAGCACGATCAGGGACGCTGACCTGATCGTCGTGCTCGACCAGGGCCGCATCATCGAGCGCGGCACGCACGAGGAACTGATGGCCAAGGATGGCCTGTACCGCTACCTCTATAGCCAGCGCATCAGCGAAGTTTGATTAATCAGGAAAACTTGTGAATCGCTCTTTACATTCGACCGTCCGTCCCGTAGCGTTCTGTAACTGCAAGGTAACAGTAAGTAACTGTTCAGCCAATAGGAAGTGGGGGAACTCATGGCTGACCACACCGACCGCGACGACCGCGAAGCAATGGCCCAGGACCTGGACATCGACGAGAAGCAGAGCGAAGAGGTCACGGGCGGCGCGAACGTACAGCTCGTGGAGGTTCAGGCGGAGGCAAGCCCAGCCGCGCTTAAGCGGACCATCGACAAGCTGCCGGCGAGCGTTCAGATTCCCTAGTAGCTCTGCCGCAGGAGCAGGTAGCTCCTAGACGAGCCCCGGCATCCGGTCTCCGCGTGCCGGGGCTTACCCCTGTCCGGAGTCCCGCCGCGGCAGGCGCGGGATCGCGGCTACCCGCCGCCAGCGGCGAGTTCGCGTGCGCGCGCCTCGAACGCACCGTAGCCGTGTTCCTGAGCCAGCTCGAGTGCCCGCGACGCCTCGCTTTGCGCTCGCTGCCGCTCCCCGCGCCTGGCCAGGTTCTCAGACCAGCCGAGGTGACTTCGCGCGGCCCACAGTGGCATGTCTTTCGTTTCGTGGAACTCAGAGGCTATCGCCAGGTGCTCGTCGGCTTGCTGATGCCGGCCGAGAGTGCCTGCCAGCAGGCCTAGGTAAGTGCGGCAAAGTCCGTAGCCGACGGCGCCATTCCAGATGATCTGATCCGCCCAGGGCTCGAGCAGCCCGTAGAGCGCCTCCGCTTCGTCGGCCAGGTGAAGCTGGGCGACCGCGTCCGCATACAACGCCAGCGAAACGATTCTTACCTGATCCCATGGCAGGTTTACGAAGCCGTCGCTGGCGGCCTCGCCGATGATCGCCGCCGCCTCGGGTCGCCGTCCGAGCCAGCAGTACCCAGTGGCGAGCGCCGCCCGGCTCGCCGGTATCTCTGGCACCTGGTCCTCGGCCTGGCCGGCGTTGACCGCCTGGCGCAGCGGCCTGATAATCTCCTCGGCTCGTCCCTGGTAGAGCCGTACCTGCGTGAGCTGGGCATGGTGGACGAGCGTCGCGTCCGGCTGCGAGGCCTCCGCGCCGGTCGCCAGGGCCAGTTCGGCAAGCTCTTCACCATGCGGCAGGTCGCCGCGCATGATCGTCCAGCCCGCCGCCGCGTAAGCCGCATACCAGCGCAACGTGGGCAAGCCGAGCTCCGCGGCGATCGAGCCAAGCTGGTCAAGCAGAGCCAGTGCCTTTGCCGTGTCGCCGCGCTGCACCCTCATGCTGAACTCGAGGTCGCAGGCCCAGAACGTCTGAGCCGGATCACGCGAGATCTTGGCGCTCTCGGCCAGTTCTGAGGCGATCTCCCGCAGCCGCCCGGTAGCGTCAGGGGCGCCGAAGGCATGCACGTAATCCCGCAGTACCTGAGCCATCGTGCGGGCGTCGCCTGCCTGGCGGGCCAGCTCAAGCGCCTGCTCGGTCAGCGCACGCTGGCGGTCACGGTCGTTGTCGTAACGAAGTTCCACGCCCTCAAGCGAGATCAGGCTGGCACGCTGCGCCGGGTCGGCCGATTTGGCCAGGGCCAGCGCGCGGTCAAGCGCGTCCATCCGCTCAGCGTCTATCTCGCCGAACACGCTGACCCGGTCCCGGCTGTTGGCCAGGGCAGCCCGCGCGGCGCGATCCGCGTCGTTCAGGCCCGAGGCAAGCCGCGAAGCCTCGAGCAGCACCTGCCGGTACGCAGGGTCGCCGGTCTGCCGCTCGGCTTCTCCGAGGCCGAGCAGCAGGTCGCAGCGTTGCCTGGGATCACCAGCCTCGCCCAGCAGGTCGAGTGCCAGCGAGTACCAGGCAAGCGCGTCCTCTGGCGCGAGTTGCTCGAGCGCGCGATCTCCCGCCATCGCGGTGTAGATGACCGTGTTGCCCTTGTCGGTCGGGGTAACGGCGTGCGACCAGTGAAACGCGATGGTGCCGACATCGTTGCCGGGATCCTCGCCTGCCATCGCCTCGAGGACCTCGGCGACGCGGCGGTGGATCCTGGCCCTTCGCGTCGTGCCGAGATCGTCGTAAAGGATCTCGCGGATCAGCGCGTGGGTGAACGTGAACCGGCCTGGGGTAGTGCCCGACTCGCTGAGCATCGTCGCTTCGGCTGCCTGCTCGAGCAACGCGAGCAACTCGTCATCGCCGCGCCCGGTCACGGCCGCGAGCAGGCCAAGGTCGAAGGACTTGCCGATAACGGCGGCCACGGGAAGGACCTTGCGCTCCTCATCCCCTAGCCGCTCGATTCGCCTGGCTATCACCTCGCGGAGGCTCAGCGGCAGCCTGAACGCCGACGGGCCGGCCTCTGACAGATAGCGGAGCAGTTGGCCGATGTAGAAAGGGTTGCCCTCGGTTTCGTTCAGAGCCTCGCGCAGTGCCTCATGATGCTCCCCTTGCCCGGGTTCTATGCCCGAGCGCTGTACCAGGTCCGCGACTTCCTGCGGCCGCAGGCCAACGAGTGGCATCTGCTCGGCGCCTGACTCACGGCGGAAGTCAGCAAGAGCCTCAGATACCGGATGGGCACGGCTCAGATCGGTATCACGGTAAATCCCGATGATCAGGGCACACATCCCTTGCGCTTCCGCGAGCACGTGCTTCAGCAGCAGGAGCGTCGGGCGGTCGGCAAGATGCAGGTTATCGAGTATCAGCACCAGCGGGTCCTGCTCGGCGCACTCGCGCAGGATCGCGAGTACGGCTCCCCAGAGCAGGTAACGGCCGGTCTCCGGGTCGGTGGAGCGAGTATCAGGCAGGCCTGGCACGCGGGTGCGGAGTGCGGGCACCAGCCGCGCCAGTTCACCGCCGTGCCGCTCAACGTGCGCTTGGAGGAACTCCTCAGGTGCGTGCTGTACGAGGTGTGACAGCGCAGTAACCCAAGGCTCGTAAGGAACCGCGAGTTCTCTTTCGCAGCTTCCGAACAGCACGATCGAGCCCTGCGAGCGGCTTTCCCTCGCGATCTTCTTGGCCAGCGTCGTCTTGCCGATTCCCGGCTCGCCTGACATCAGCACCAGGCGGCGCTCACCAGACGCGACCCCCGCCGACAGCTCGCGCAGCCGGCCAACCTCCGCATCTCTGCCAACGAAGCCATCGGCCGGATGAGCGATCTGAGCCTGGTCTAGCTGGGGCGGCATCGGCACGAGCCACCGTTCGGCACGCCGCTCCCAGCCAACTTCGGCCGCAGGCAACGGTTCTGGCAGCCCTTTGAGCTCCAGGGCACCCATCGCCTTGAAAGAGTGCCCCCGGCCGCCGGCGATGTGCGCGACCAGTTCATTGGCCAGGATCTGTCCGCCCGCGCAGCGGTCGCACAGCCTGGCTGCCTCGATGACCGGCATGCCGAAGTAGTCTCCGTCTTCGGCCAGCGTAGCGTCGCCCGTGCTCAGCCCGATCTTGACCAGCAGTCGCTCTCTCGCGGTGCGATTGCGCTCCTCGAACCGCTGCTGCACAGAAGCCGCGCAGGAAACGCCGGCCGTCGCGCTCTCGAACACGGCGATAAGCCCGTCGCCGGTGTTCTTGACCTCCCGGCCGCCGGTATCTTCCATCGCCTCACGAATCAGGCCGAAGTACTCAAGCCGGATCGCATGTGCCACCACAGCGCCAGCCCGCGCTTCCAGCGCCGTCGACCCAACAAGATCTGTGATCAGCACCGTCACTGTCTCGACAGATCCCACCGCTAGCGCCCCCGCTTCCGGTCACCGATCCCGGCAACCACACTAACAGTGACGGTAGATAACGCACAGTCACGGCCCGGCTAGATGAGCCTGATGATCGTTCACGTGGCGTTCCGAAGTTCGCAACTTCTGCCGCATACCATCACTGGATGGGGATGGCCAGGTCGTGCGATCAGTGCGGCAGATTGTTCGTTCCTCGGCGTGAGCACGCCAGGTTCTGCTCTGCTGACTGCCGGGTGGCGTGGAACCGCGAGCACAAGGCTGCCGACCCGGTTGCCGACATTAGCGCGCTCGCCTGGTCGATCAGCGGCATGAAGGAAGCGGCGGAACGGGTGTCGCGGGCAAAGGCCTGGGATCGTGCACGGGCGTTCGCGGTGATCAGCGAGGCCGTGTGGTGGGTGACGATCGTCGATGCGACCCTGGTCCGCTACCACCCTGAGGCGTATGACCGGGTGCTGGCCGAGCAGCCCGCCAGTGAGCGCAAGCTCATTGAGGACACCATGGGCGGACTGCGGTTCGTCAGGAATCAGATCGGCCAGGAGGTCGACCGGATCGGCTTCATCCGGCCGAAGGACGGTCAGCGTGAGCCCGCAGACGGTTGCGTCGCCGCGTGGACCTGGAGTCCGCTGCCCGAGCCATCGTGCGAGTCGCTGTCAGCGGACGGCAAGGAGTGGGAACTCACCAGGTACCGGTCCTACCAGGCCCAGCTCGCCGGCCACCTGGTTGGCGAAACTTTCAGCCGGGCCTCGGGCTTCCTCAACATCGCCGCTTCCAGCGCGGTCGAACTAGGCGAAAGCGCCCTAGGCTAAGCCAGCAAGCTCGTCCGGTAGAAACAGCAACAGTGGCTACCTGATGCTGTTCACCAGGTCAGGGCTACGGCAACGATGGAACTTCATTGTCGCGGGGACAGCATCGCCGAGCCAGCGTTGCTGTCGGTGCCGCCCTCGCAACAGCATCGGTGGCATTTCGTTGCGGTAGGGAGGAAGCTCTTAGTGGAGCGCTAGTTCCACTATGCGGACGACTACCAGGACAAAGGCGAGCGCGAGGTATGCCCACATGGAGAGCATCGCGATCCGCCGTCCGGCTGCCATGCGGACCGGAGCAAGCATGGCAAGGGGCGGCATGCGCCAGTTCTCCTTCGCCTGTCCCTCCACGCTGACCGAACCACCGCCGGCTCCGGCGCCGACTACTCGAACCCTGCGCAGGCGCCAGCCGCGCACCCCGATGACCACGCCCGCGACCACGCCAACGCCGGCGGCAGCCACCAGAATGCCGATCACCTGCGCGGAGGTCACTGAGCCGAACACGACCGAAGCCATCAAGATCGCGGAAAGCACCACGAGCACGCCAACCACGACCACGCCAAGGACATTCGTGACCCGGCCGTTCACCCACGGCCCGAGCACTTCCTTGTCGTTGCAAAGCAACAGCAAGAAGACCGTCGCGCTGGGCAGCAGAACCCCGGCGAGCACCTGGACTCCCACCGTGAGCAGTCCGAGCGGCGACCCTGGGATCAGTACTACGGCCGCAGCGAGCGCGATCAGGGCCGCGTACATGGCGTAGAAGCCCTTGGCCTGCTTGACCCCGCGGTGCAGCGAGTGCTTGAGGCCGAGCACATCGCCGATCGCGTAAGCGGTAGAAAGCGACACCGCGAACGCACCGATCATCGAAGCGTCAAGCAGTGCGACCGCGAAGATCGCCCCGGCCGCATGGCCCGCGTAAGCGGCAAGGCCCGCGGCGAGGCCCGCCGAGTCGGTGAACTGAGCGTGCCGCGCGCCAGCGAAGGCAGCAGCTGTGGCTCCCATCAGCGCGCCGCCGCCGATCACCACCACGACGATGCCGATCCACAGGTCGGCCTTCTCATAGCGCATGAACCGGGGCGTAATGCGCTTGTCGATGATGTAGCTCTGCTGGAAGAAGAGTTGCCACGGCGCGACCGTGGTACCGACGATGCCGATGATCAGCAGCATCACCGTCGCGAGGTTTCCAGAACCGCCAGGGATCGAAGGAACGGCGAAGCCGTGCGCCATCTGCCCGATCGGCGGATGCGCGATCACGTAAAGCGGGATGAGCAGCAGCGATCCGGCACAGAAGATCATCGCCATCCGCTCGAACCGCCGGAAACTTCCGGTCGAGGCGGCCAGCACGATCACCAGGCCACCCAGGATCACCGCGATGATCTTGGGGACCCCGAGGTACTGCGCGGCCAGCGCCACCCCGATGAACTCGGTGATGATCGTCAGCGCGTTGAGCAGGAAGAGGTCGATAACGCTGAACGCACCCCAGAACCTACCGAACCGCTCAAGAATCAGCTTGGCGTGACCGACTCCGGTTACCGCGCCGAGGCGCAGCACCATCTCCTGGTTCACGTAAAGCACGGGAATCAGGAGCAGGAACGTCCAAAGCAGCTTGGTGCCGTAGGCCTGGCCAGCCTGGCCGTAAGTCGAGAACGCGCCGGCGTCGTTGTCGCCGCACATCACGATCAGGCCTGGCCCGACGATCGCGAGCAGCGTCTTCAGCTTGGCCGACATCGACCGGCGGGTGCCGGTGTCGTCGAGAGAAATCGTGCCGAAAGCGCCCTTGATGTCGCCCACGTGGGCAGGGTCAAGGGCGGCGCTCCGGCCTGGGCTGATCAGGCTCGGGCTGGTCGTGGTCATGGCAAAGGACCCCTTTCACCCGCGGCGATGCGGGATCCGGGGGGCACGCGCGGTGCGGGCTAGCCGGCCGGGATGGCTCCCGGCGGCCGGCTTACCGAAGACTGCCGGCTTACCGAAGACTGCCGGCTGAGCGAAGACAGCCGGCTTACCGAAAGCAGGTCCTGCGCGTGCCCGGAACGGGCTGGGAGAACGGCGGTGTGGGGCCGGTTCCGGCCCGGTCTATCGTGTTCCACGACTCGCCTCCCTTCAGCCACGCACCTGCCCGGCAGGCGGCACGCCCAAGTCAGTCCAGAGGTGGCACGCCCAAGTCAATCCAGGGGCAGGAAGCGCACCTCTCTCGTTAGAGCTTTGGCACTCCACGGCGTAGCGGGCAGCACGATCAGCGCCGGAACCCGCAGCCACTTGGCCTCACCCCTTAGGCCGGGGAGAGGTGTCCTGATCCGGAGCGTCTCTCGACGGTTGGGATCAGTGGCCTGTGTCCGTGAAGACGCCTCACCGAACGAGGTGTCCTTGTCAACCACTTACGAGCATGCCCGATCCGGCTGATAAAAGTCAATTCGGCACGCACGCCCGAGCAGTGTTAAAGCAATTGCGCGACCGGATTTGTTCCCCGTTCATGCCTTCTTACCGCGGCGGGAATCCGGCGGCTCGGCAGGTTCACGGCGCCGCCAGTCCTCAGGCAGTGTGACT
>DATJLT010000298.1:0-4255 GCA_035509195.1 Streptosporangiaceae bacterium
AGATAGCGCCATTCCCGCTCTAGGCTTGCCCAGCCGCCTGCCGCGGCCCGGCGCCGTGCGATCAGCCAGCCCCGGGCCGATCGCCGCCGCGGAAAGGCGTGCAGCCGAGACCTGGCAGGCGCTGGTCAGCGCGGACCACGACCTCCTGCGGGTCACCGTCATGATGGCACCGCCGCGCGACCTGGAGTGCTCCACTGCCTGGCTGGACCTCGAGCGTGCCTGGGGTGACATCGTGCGGAGGCTGCCGCCCGATGGCCTCGTCGGCGAGGCCAGGCTACTGATCGCGCTGACGGCCAGCGGCGATCATGCGGCGGAGCCCGGCGCCGCCATCATGCGCACGCTCGAAGTGCTCCGTGACGCCGTGCCCGCGCCGGTCTCGGTTGGCTGGTGGCGTCACTGGGACACGGTGAGGATCGGACAGCAGGCCGGCAGCGCGCTGATCTGGGAGATCGGGCCCGACATGACCGATTCGCGTCAGGTGCGCCGGCTCGTCGTGGTCGCGCCAGAAGAACTTGAGGTCGAGACCGATTACCTGCTGTGGACAGACGGCTCCGCGGCAGCTACGCCGCTGACCAGGCACCTTTCGCACGCCGCCCGGCTTCGCCGCCTGCTCGCGATCTTCGCCGACGGCGAGGCGGCCAGCAGGCTCCGCGACGAAATCCGCCAGTTGCTCGACGCCATCTCCGGCGAACCGGCCGAATGGGAGGTAGCCGAGTTTCCTGGCCGGCTGCGCCGCGCCCAGTCAAAGGCCGTCAGCACACGGGCGACCCTCGAGACGATAAGACTCGCCGCGATCACGATCAGCGACAACATGGAGCGGGCGCTGAGCCTGATGACGGCCGACGTGGCGGTGGGCCCGCTGAGCGAGGACCAGCACCTGGCAAGCTGGCTCAGGCGGCGCCTTGACAATGAGATCCTCATGCTCGACACGGCACTGCGGCATGCCCTGCTCGCAAGCAGCATTCACCCGGGCTCCCCGGTCAGCGAGCCTTTCCTGGCGCGCGGGATGCGCCCGTCCCTTGAAGTCCAGGCGCCCTGCGTAGTCATCTTTACGGCCATCGCGGCAGAGTACGAAGCCATCAGGAGCTACCTGGGCGGGAAGGTAGGCAGGCACGCCGTTCGAGGCACCTTGTATGAGGACGGCGAGTTGCCTGGAGTTCGCGGCGGGTGGCGGCTGGTGATCGTCCAGACAGGCCAGGGCAGCGCCACGGCCGCCGTGCAGCTTGAACGCGCTATCCACGTCTTCGCTCCGCGGGTCGCGTTTTTCGTCGGAGTCGCCGGCGGTCGCAAGGACGTCACTTACGGTGATGTCGTGGTCGCCGAGAAGATCTACGACTATGAGTCAGGCAAGTCCGCCCCCGGCGGATTCCAGCCCCGGATGAACGCGCACAAGCCCTCCCACCAGCTCGTGCAGCACGCCCAGCTCGTTGCCAGGGAAGATTGCTGGCAGAAACGGATCTTGCCCGTGAGGCCTGCGACGTCGCCGAGGGCCTTCGTAAAGCCGATCGCGACCGGAGCCAAGGTGGTGACCGACGACAATGGCGCGGTCGCCCTCCTTCTCGAGCGTAACGCGAGCGACACTCTCGCGATCGAGACAGAAGGGCATGGCTTCCTGGAAAGCGCCTACGTGAATCCCGGAGTAGACGCCCTCGTGATCAGGGGCATCTCCGACCTGCTGGCCGGCAAGGACACAGACGCGGACACCTACTGGCAGCCGGTCGCCAGCCGCCACGCGGCGGCCTTCGCGGTCGAGATGCTCGACAGCCTCGGTGCGAGCGGCGCCTACCTGACGACCTGATCAGCTCGCGGCCGCCTGGGAGTCGCGGCGGTAGACGCGATCCTCGTCGGGCAGGTCAGCTTCGCGGTAAAGCGCCTCGACGCGTGCCCACGCGTTACCGGCTGTTGCCATGTCGCCTTGCTTGGCCATGACCTGGGCCAGTGCGGCGCAGGCTTGTACCTCGAGCCGTCTCGCGCCGCTGCCGGCCGCGACCTCCGCCGCGCGCCTGAGGGTCTCTATCTGCTCGCCTGTCCGACCGCACTCGCGCATCAGTTCGGCGACCGACAGCCAGACCCTGCACTCCAGAGCCGCGTCCGCTGCTTCCCTGGCAAGGGCAGCCGCCGCGAGGAAGTGCCGCTCGGCGGTCTCGTAGGCATCCGTGGCCCTGGCCAGGTCGCCGAGTCCGTGCAGTGCGTAGGCGCGGCCGACCTCGCTGCCGTCTGGGTAGACGTCCGCGACGCGGCCGAACGCGGCCCGCGCGCCGTCAATGTCACCAAGTGCCAGGCACGCCTCGCCGGTCCAGTAGCTGGTCTGGGCGATCAGCCGGCCTGTACCGAGTTCTGCCGCGACGACCGCGGCCTCGTCAAGCGCGCGGAGCGCGCTGGTGAAGTCGCCCTGATCGATGTGCGCCTGTCCGATGAACCGCAGCGCCTGCCAACTGCCCAGCCGGTCGCCTGCGGCCTCGTAGTGCCGGAGCGCCTCACGGAACAAGGCAAGCGGCGCGGTCAGATGTCCCTGCCGCCGAAGCGCGTGGGCGAGAGTGCGCAACGCGATCGCATGGGCATGCCTGTCACCTGAAGCGGCAAGCAAATCGGCGGCACGGCGCAAGCCGGTCACGGCCAGCCCGCTTTCCGTGCGGCGGCTGGCAACGAGAGCCGGCTGGTTGAGGCAGCAGAGCACTATGCCCTCACCGCGATGGTTGCCTGACTCGCGACAGGCATCGAGCGCGGTGACGTGGGTCGCGTACCAGTCGTCAAAATAGCCGCGCACGGTGTAGAACTCGTGCGCGGAAACGGCGAGGTCCCAGCATAGGTCGACGAGGCCGAGCCTGGCGCAGCTCTCGACCGCGACGCGCAGGTTGAGCCGCTCCTTCTCGAACCAGGCGAGAGGATCCCTGTCCACTTCTGCGAGTACCGCCTGCGGGGCTTCCCAGTCGGGGACGGTGCTGTGCGAGACCTCGAAATCACCGCCGTACAGCCTGGCGTGGGCACGGCGGGTGAGCGTGAGCAGTGCGCGGTACACCGCCTTGAGCACTCGCTCATGATCGCCCTGGCCGTCCGCTAGCGCACGCCGCCTGGCATATTCCCTGGTCAGGTCGTGGAAGCTGTAACGGTGCTCGGGCTCGACCGCGTCGAGCATGAAACCGGAGGCTAGTTCGGACAATGCTGCCGCGCTGTCCGCCTCGTCGCCGGCGAGCACTGCGGCCGCTGTCCACAACCCGAACCTCGCCAGCGGCAGCAGGCCGAGGCCGAGAAATAGTCGGCGCCCGGCGTGATCCAGCCGGTCGAAGCCGGCGCCGATGGTTCTCGCCACGCTCTTCTTGCCGTAGGCGAATGCGTCTGGTCCCTGCGTCGCGAGGCGTTCGGCGAGCTCGGCGGTGGGCCTCGGGTGATCATGCACGCGCAGTGCGCCCGCCAGCTTCAGCGCGAGCGGCAAGCCGCCGCACAGTTCGACGACCCGGCCGATCGCGGCCTGGTCGTCTTCGATGCTGATGCCTCCGTCCTTGACCACGCGAAGGAACAGTTCGGTCGCGTCATCCCTGCCCAGCGGCTCCAGCGAGCCGACGTGATGCGCGCCGCCGATCTCGGGCAGTCGCTGCCTGGCCGTGACCAGGACCGCGCAACCAGGACTCGCCGGCGCCAGGTCGCTGACCTGCCAGCCATCTCGGGCATCGTCGAGCACGATCAGCACTCGCCGCCCCGCGAGCAGCGAGCGGTACTGCGCCAGCCGTTCGGCCTCGGTGTCGGGTACTCGCTGCACGCCGAGCGCGCGCAAGAACTGCGCCGCTACCTCACCAGTGCCTGCCGGGCCTTCGGCGGTACCGCGAAGCTCTATGAAAAGCTGCCCGTCAGGGTAACGGTCGCGTGACTCGCAGGCCGCCCGGACGGCGAGCGCGGTCTTGCCGACACCACCAGGCCCGGAAATGACGATTACGGGAACGACGTGCCCTCGCTCGCGTCCGAGCAGCCAGGTCACCTCGGCGACGAGGTCATCGCGCCCGACGAGGTCAGCAGGGCGCGGCAGCTCCGCAGGCACTGAAACCGGCGCACGTGACGTTGCCGATCCCGTGCGCTTCGCCAGCGCCTCTTCGGCGGCGACGGCCGCCGGCTCATCGCCCCTCGCGATGGCGAAGTGCAACGTCCTGAGCAGCGCATCGGGCTCGCCGCCTGTTTCGTCGTCGAGCGCCGCGCGGTAACGTTCGTAGGCGGCCGACACATCGGTCACGTGACCGCAGCGATACTGCGCGATCATGAGCTG
>DATJLT010000299.1:0-12725 GCA_035509195.1 Streptosporangiaceae bacterium
GGCTGCATGGAGGCCTGGATAAACGGGTTGAGCCTGACGCTGTGCGGCAGTAGCTGCAGGATCGGCGAATAGAAGTGCAGGTGCGGCATGACCATGCCGATGAGACCGCCGGCGATCGTGTAAAGGCCCACGAGGCCAAGCATCCAGCCGAACTTGCGCCTGCTCAGCTCACGCTCGGTGAGGTTGCACGCGTAAAGGAGCAGCACGGTGACGCTGAGGTAGTCGGCGGTCCTGTTCGCGTAGGACAATATGCGGTGCGAGACGGGACTGGCGACCGTGCCTGGCGCGGTCAGGCTGATCGTGGCGATGCCGGCGACCGCGATGATCAGGAACATGAGCCAGAAACCGAAGCCAGGAGGCACCCGCAGCCGCCGCTCGCCTCTAACCTGCCAGGCGATCATCTGGGCGATCATCGGCACGGCCAGGATCATCCAGCTGAAGTCGGCGAGACCGACCGCCCACCAGATCGGGTACCCGATCAGCAGGGCCGTAAGCGGCCAGGCCGGGTGCCTGCTCGCGAAGCTGCGGCGGCCGTTGCGCGTGGCGGTCGTACCCGAGTCGAGCAACGTCAGTACCGGCCCGGTGACCTCGGGCTGATCAAGTGCCGCTGGCTGCCCGGCGGCGTGCGAGACCGAGCCTGCCATGGCTAATTGCCGTTCGGAGGTTCAGAACCACCCGGTTCTTCGTCGCGCGAGGTTCTCGGGATCGGCCAGGTCTCGCCGACGGTCCTCGGCTTCCACGAACTGCTCAGGCTCGTCGTGCTCGTCGGCTCTGGCTCGCCCGGCCGGCTCGGTGCCGCGTGCCGGCTGCCGCCCGCGCCTGGGCTGCCGCCCGTTCCTGGGCTGCCGCCCGTGCCTGGGCTGCTGCTCGTCGCGCCGCCTTGAGCTGGCCTTCTGCTAGCGACTGGCCTGAGCAACGGCTGGGAGGCACCGAGCTGCGACCTTGATGGCTGCGGTTTGGCGCCAGAGTCCGCTGGCGCGAGAGGCGGCTGGTAATCAGGCGGATAGTCGGCCAGGTAGTCGGTGTGCGCTGATCGTGAAACAGAAGGCGCGGGCTGGGAGTACGGCATCGACTCAGGGGTCTGGTCCATGCGGCTTGGCTCGTAGCTGGCTGGCTGCTCGTCAGGAATGTACTCCTCACGCAAGCCAGGAACGATCGAGGCAGAACTGACCTGAGCCTGGTAGCTACCGCGTGATGAGCCGCGGCTTGACCTGGCGCGGCGAGCGGAGCCGCCGCCAAGGAAGATGGCGGCGAGCAACGGAGTCCTCATCCGGTCAAGGCGCTCGGCGCAGTCGGTGAGTTCATCGGGGTGCGAGGTGCCAGCCTGGATAACCACGATCGCGCCCTCGGCGAACTCGGCAAGGCTGAACGTGTCGGCGTCGGTGCCCGGCGGCGGCACGTCGACGACGACGTACCTGACCTCTCTCCGCAGGTCGCGCATGAGCCGCTGTACCTTGTCGAACTGCATGTCGTAAACGGCGCCCGCGGCGTCGAGGCCAGGCGTAAGCACCCGCAGTTGCGGCAGGTCAGCGGTGCGCCTGGTCACCTCGTTCACGGTCGCCGAGCCGGCGAGGACCTCGGCGAACCCGCGCCCGTCTGCCTTGCCGAGCAGCCGGGGGACCACGGCCGCGTTCGGGTCGGCGCAGATCAGCATCGTCTCGCCGCGCGTGCGAGCTAGCGCGCTTGCCAGGTTCGCGGCCGCCGCGCCATTGCCGGCACCTGGCGAGGTTCCTACGACGAGCAGCACGTGATGACCTTCGCCAAGCGTCGTTCCCACTGCCTGCGCGAGCTCGCTGTAAGCCTGCCCGGCCCGCGACCTCGGCGCGGGGAAAGCGGTCTGCGCGCCGCTTCTGGCATCCGCGAGACTGATCAGGGTCGGCACGTTGACCCTGCGCTTCACGTCGCGGACCGTGTGAATTCGCGGCCGGCGCCAGTCCCAGATGAACGCGAAAGCCAGCCCGGCGAGAAGGCCGACGGCGAATCCGCTTGGCAGCAGCAGTTTCTTCTTCGGGCTAACTGGTTTCGCGGGAACGACGGCCGGCGTGACGATCTGTCCTACAAAGTCGTTCTTGGCATCCAGGCTTGCCTCAAGCGGGGTCACCGCGGCGATCTTGGTCTGGATCGTGCTCAGCCTGGACAATTTGGCGTTGAGCTGAAGCTCGGCGATGCCGTGCGCGGTCGTGCCCGGCTTGAGCCCGCCCTTGGCGAGCTTGGTGCGGAGCTGCTCGATCGAGCTCTCGAGCTCGGCGGCCTGCGCGTTGAGCTGCTTGACCCCTGAGGTGATCACGCCAAGCGTGCTGAACCGCCGGTTGTAAAGGTAAGCACGGCCGAACGCGTTAGCGCACCGCTCGGCCAGGTCGGCGCTGCCCGCGCTGCAGCTCACCTGGAGGAACGTGGTGTTCGGCGGAACCGTGACGTGAATGTCCTTCAGCAGTGCCGAGATCGTCAGCGAGGTGTGCATCTTGGACTGCGCGATCGCGGCCACGGTCGCGGACTGGACGATCTGGCCCTCGTTGTCCATGTTGACCGGGCCGCCGGTGCGGCCGCCTAGCGCGTTCGCGTTGGTCGGCAGGGCGTTGACCTGGATGAGCACAGACGCCGTGTAGACGCGGGGAGCAACGAAGTAATAAGCGGTGGCGAGCATGAGGCCGGCCAGGGTGATCGCCGCGATCGTCAGCCAACGGCGCCTGAGCACGCCGAAGTAGTCGGCGAACTCGAAGTATTCAGAGACTGGCTGCGCGGTCATCCGGACGCACTCCCGTGCTCGGCGAAACTCAAAGTTAGAGCATAAGTGCTGAACAGCGCCTAGGACGCTGTTCAGCACTTATCGCACCCACTAGAGGCAAGGCTGTCCTTACCAGCCGGGCAGGCGCCAGGCCTGGTTATTGCCGGCGTTGCAGCTCCAGATCACGATCTCTGTGCCGTTGGCAGGATTCGCGCCGTAGTCGTCGAGACAAAGACCAGAGGCCTGCTGCACCAGCGAGTTGTTAGGACCTGGCGTCCAGACCTGGGTGCCGCTGCCGTTGCACGGGTCGAGCACCACCTGCGTGCCCTGAGCGGTCGCTCCGCCCGCGCTGTCCAGGCAGTGACTGGCGCCGATCTGGATGGTGCCGCCGGGCTCGGCCAGCCAGGTCTGCGAGGCGTCGCCACGGCAGGTCCACATCTGGACCTTGTTGCCTGTCGCGGTCGAAGCGTTGGCGTCATCCAGGCATGGCTGCTGGGTGTCCGACTGCTCCTCTTGCGGGAAGACCGGGCCCTGCGGCGCACCGGCGGCCGGGCCTGGCGCGGCCGGCAACGGCCAGACCTGGTTGGTGCCGCCAGAGCAAGTGACGACATCGAGCGCGGTGCCGTTGGTGGTGCTGCTGCCCGGGTCATCGAGGCACATCGAACTGCCCTGCGCCGTGGTGGCGCCCGAGTTGATCAGCGTGTTGCCCGCGCCCTGCGACCACTGCTGCGTGGCGTCCTTCTTAACGCAGGTGTCGAGCACCGCACCGGTGCCGCTCGTGGTCGCGCCTCCCGCGGTGTCCAGGCAGAGACCGTTGATCGTGACCGTGCCCGTCTTGCCTGACGCGGGCACTGTCCAGTTCTGCTCGGCCGCGTTCAGGCAAGTCGTGAGGTCGACGGCGGTGCCGGTCGCAGCGCTGTCCGAAGGATCGTCCAGGCACATCGGAGTGCCGGTGTTCGCGCCGCCTTCCTCGTTGAACATGCCGGAAGGAATGGTGCCGAACGGCGTGCTCGTGGTCGCCGCCGCGACAGGAAGCAGGGCGTTCTCCGCGTGGTACTGGCCGTCGATCACGTCCACGTCGGTGCCGAGCGCCAGGCCGGAGTGACCGGGGTCAGGGCCGTTGGTGCCGAACGTGGTCATGTACATGGTGCCCGCGCCGCGCAGCGAGATCGGGTGCCACCAGGCAAGGCCGATGCCGGTATTGGCATCGAACGCGTCAAGGCCGCCCTGGTAGAGCGCGTTCTGCTCGCAAAGCGAGTCGACGCCGCAGTAGTTGTTTGTCCACCGGTTGTGCCCGCCGGCGTAGACGACGCTACCTGCGATGGTGATCGAGTAGAACGAGTCGCCGCCCGCGTAGTTGATCCACGAGGGTGCGACGTCGACCGCGGTGCCGGTCGTCGTAGAGCCCGCGGCGCCCACGTTGAACCTGGCGACCGCGTCGCAGGCGCTGTAAGGCATGCTGCCGTCGTTGAGGTACCCCGTGTCGCCGATGACGAGGAAAGAACCGTCGGGGGCGAAGCTCAGCGCGCGCACGTAGTCATGCTCGGCCGAGCAGTTGTTGGCCAGGATCGGGGCAGTGAAGTCGGTCAGCTCGGCGGCGCCGCCCAGGGTCGTGCCCGTGCTGATGACCGCGAGGCGCGGCCTGGACTGTCCGTTCACCTGCAGGAAGGTGCCTGAAACCGCCAGCAGGCTGCCGTCTGAGGTGAGGTCCATGGCCTCGACCTTGATCGGCAGGCCGCTGATCGGGTCGCCGAGCGTCATCTTGAAGGACGAGTCGAGCGCGCCAGTCTTGGCGTTGAGCCTGACCAGGCCGCTCGCGGCCGTGCTGTCGGCCGAAGCGAACTGGCCGCCCACGTAGAGCGCGGTGCCGTCTGGGCTCAGCGCGAGATCGCGGACCTGGTTGCTGACACTGGCCTTGAACGTGGTGACGATCGAGCCGTCATCGCTGTTGCCAGGATCCACCTTGAGCTGGACGATGCCCTTGTGCGTGGCGCCGTTCACGGTGGTGAACGTGCCTCCGACATACACGGTGTTACTGCCCGAGGGACCGGGCGTCACGGCCCAGACAGGACCCTGGTTCATCTGCGGAACGAAGTTCGGGTCAATGGCACCGGTGCCTGCCTTGTAGGCGAAGATGTCGTCCCTGGTGACCTGGGTACCTGGCTTGCACAGGCCCTGAGCGAGCGTTCCCGGCTGGCAGGCCTCGGTGAACGCGCCGACGACGACAACGTCACCGTTGACGGTCGCGGTGTCGTAGACCTCAGACTGGCAGGAGATGCCGCCGCTGCCGAACCACGTGCTGTTGCACGCGGACTGGCCGACGGTTGTGCCCGCTGAGACATTAGGCGTCCACGCGACCGGACCTTGCCCCACGAGGTCGGCCAGATGGGTTGACGAGGCATCGGCGGCTGACGCGAGGCCGATGGTAGCGAGGGCCACAGCGGACAAGGCAATGGCGGCTCGGCGCAAAAGCATGGATCGTTCCCTCCCCGGCGATCGTTGCTATGGAATCAGGCATGCAGATCTGACGAAGGCCCCGCCGAGTGAAAACTGACCACGCACCAGGGCTCTGGCCCGGTGAAGGGTATAGGCGAGCGATTCTGACATGATGACTAGACGAGCAGCTTGCCACATCGGATGTCAGATTGGAACGTAATGTAACCGATGTGTGATCAGGTCTAATGTGCCGATACCCGGTAGCCGCAACGACGGGGCATGACCATGGGGAGTTAGAGTGTCACAGCCTGTAACAACACGGTTCGCTGAGCTAGGTGACTTCGCCGCTATTACCAGAGTGACCTCGCTCCGGCTGTCGCCTGATGGCCAGTGGCTGGCCGCCTGTGTCGCGAGCTTGTCTGCCGACGGAAAGAAATATCTCAGCAGCATCTGGCGTGTCGAGGTCGCCGGCGGGCCGGCGACCAGGCTGACCAGATCAGCGGAGGGTGAGAGTGACGCGGCCTTCCTGCCTGACGGGGCGCTGCTGTTCATCTCTTCGCGTCCTGACCCTGAGGCCAAGCCAGGCGACGACGCCGCGACCGACAAGCCGGGGCTCTGGGTGCTCCCGCCAGGCGGCGGCGAGGCGCACAGGATCGCCGCGCCGCCCGGCGGGGTCACGAAGGTAACCACCGCGCAGGAGGAGCAGGCCTTCCTGATCGCAGCGGCCGCGTTCGACGGCACGACCGACGAGTCCGGCGACGCTGCCAGGCGCAAGGCAAGGGCCGATGCGGACGTCACCGCGATCTTGCACGAAGACGGCGGTCTGGTCAGGATGTGGGATTCCGACCTCGGCCCAGACTGCCTGCGGCTTTTCGCGGGCCGGCCGGGCGAGGCTGGCACCAGGGATCTGACTCCCGATCCCGGGCGCGCGCTTGACGAGCAGTCCTTTTCGCTGTCGCCAGATGGCTCGGTCGCGGTCACCGGGTGGCAGGTGACCGAGGAGTTCGGTTCGATGCGCAATGAGGTCGTCGCGTTCGACGTGGAGAGCGGTGAGCGGCGAGTCCTTATGTCGGCCGAGGGCTATGACTTCACCGAGCCGGTGATCTCGCCTGATGGCCAGGCCGTTGCCGCGATCAGGTGGGAGCACGACACGACCGAGCGAGCCGGTGACCTCACGCTGGTAGTTGCCCCGCTCCCGGCGGCCGCAGCGGGCGCGCCGCGTGACCTGCTCGCTGACCTTGACCGCCGCCCGAACGCCCCCGTGTGGAGCCAGGACTCGGCGACCTTGTACTTCACCGCCGACGACAACGGCAGGTTGCCGGTGTTCGCGGTCGACGTGGCCTCGGCGAAATCGCGGAAGCTCACCACCGATGACGCGGCCTACAGCGGTCTGTGCCCGTCGCCCGACGGTCAGTCGCTTTATGCCCTGCGCTCGGCGATCAATGAGCCGCACGCCCCGGTGCGGATCGACCTGGCCAATCCGGAGGCCGCGCCGGCGCGGCTCGGCAGCCCGGCGCCCGAACTCGAGATCCCAGGGCGGGTCACCGAGGTCACCACGGTCGCGGCCGACGGCAGCACGGTGCGGGCCTGGCTCGCGCTGCCGCACGGAGCGTCGGCCGCCGACCAGGCACCGCTGCTCCTTTGGGTGCACGGCGGCCCCTACAGTAGCTGGAACGACTGGTCGTGGCGCTGGAACCCGTGGCTGATGGTCGCCAGAGGATACGCGGTGCTGCTGCCCGACCCTGCCTTGTCCACGGGGTACGGCCGTGACTTCATCAGCAGGGGTTACGGTGCCTGGGGAGGCGCTACCTACACGGACGTCATGATGATCACCGACGTCGTTGCCGCGATGCCGGAGATCGACGCCTCGAGGACCGCGATGATGGGCGGCTCGTTCGGCGGTTACATGGCCAACTGGATCGCCGGTCACACCGGCCGCTTCTCCGCCATCGTCAGCCATGCCGGCCTCTGGGCACTCGACCAGATGTTCGGCACCACCGACGGCCCGTTCTACTGGCGCCGCGAATTCGGTACACCGGAAACCGAGCCGGCCAGGTACGCGGAGAACTCGCCCCACCTGCACGCTGCCGCGATCACCACCCCGATACTGATCATTCACGGCGACAAGGACTACCGGGTGCCGATTGGCGAAGCCCTGCGCATGTACTCGGACCTCGTGGGCCGGGGCAAGAAGGTCAAGTTTCTTTACTTCCCGCAGGAGAATCACTGGATACTCAAGCCAGGCGACGCCACCGTCTGGTACGAGACGGTGTTCGCCTTCCTCGCCGAGCACGTGCTTGGCAAGGACTGGGAACGCCCCGCGCTCCTGTAGGCAGGGCTTACTCGGGTGCCCTGGCGATGGCCTGCTCGTAGGCGG
The DNA here is from genome assembly GCA_035509195.1 of Streptosporangiaceae bacterium. GTDB lineage: Bacteria > Actinomycetota > Actinomycetes > Streptosporangiales > Streptosporangiaceae > Chersky-822. The sequence continues at coordinate 7,539 of DATJLT010000299.1, forward strand.
CGGCGAGGGTGACAGCGTTCTTCTGCCAGTCGAAGCGGTCTTCCGCGAGCTTTCTCGAGTAGCCGCGCATGTAGTTGCGGCGACCGTCGTCGGCGAGGATCGCGAGGAAGGCCGAGCGCAGCGCCTCGGGGCCCGGGTCGATCAGTTCCAGGCCGGACGGATCGAGGTCGTAGCGCGCGTAGGCCGGATCGTCGGCCGCCACGACAGGGAGACCGGAGGCCATCGCCTCTTGCATGACGAGCGTCAGCATCTCGCCGGTCGCGGGGAAGGCGAAGATGTCGCTGGCCTGGTACAGGGTTTTAAGCTCGGCGCGATCGACCGGCCCGAGGAAGTGCACGCCCGGCGGTACGTGTGAAGGAACCCGGCCGGGCCCGGCCAGCGCGATCTGGTAGCGAGACTCGCCCGCCCGCACCAGGTGGTGCACGCCCTTCTTCGGCACGATCCGGCCGGCGAACAGCACAACAGGCAGTTCGGGATCGAGCCCGAACCTCAGGCGGACCTGCCGGACGTCGATTTCCGCCGGCGTGAAGTCGGTCGTGTCGATCCCGTTGCACGTGAGGTGGATCTTGGCCGGCGGCACGCCGTGAGCGATGAGGAAGTCGTGCACGATCGGGTTGTAGACCGTGATCTGGCGGGCTGGTCGCCAGAGAAAAGGCGCGAGCCGTGCATAGCAGAGCTTCTGCGCGGCCTCCACGATGGCCAGGTCATGGTTCACGATCGCGACGTGCTGGGTCACGAACAGGGGCTTTCGCCGGCGCTTGGCGGCGAGGGCGGCGACGAGAGAGGACGGATGGTAAACGTCGTGGACGTGCACGAGATCCGCGCCGCTGGTCAGCCTGGCGATCCGCGCTAGCGCGGCCGGGCTCCAGAACGGCAGCGGCACGCCTTTCCTTGCTTCGAGGCCGTTCCAGGCGGGCAGCCTGATGACCTCATACCCGTCTGCGGTTCGCTCGTGAGCCGGCGCGCCCGGCACTGAGCTGGTGATGACCTTCACCTGGTAGCCGAGCGTCACCAGGCTGCGAGCCTGCTGCGACACGACGACCTCGACACCGCCCAGATGGGGGTGCGCGTACGCGGAAACGATGAGGACGGAGGTCACGGAGGGCCATCCCCTATGACCCTCGGCGCCGCGTGGGCGGGTGTGTGCCCGCGGCTCTTGCGCGCGGCCGCGCGCCGGTGCCTGGCCGGAGCGCTTCGCAGCACAGCGACCGCCGTCGAAGACGCCAGCGCCGCCGCCAGCGCGCCAAGCGGCCAGGCCGCCGCGAGCCAGGCAAGGCCGCGCGGGGCGAGATACCAGGCAAGGCCGCAGATGCCCGCCGTGTACACGGCGCTGCTGATCACTATCGATCGCAGATGCGACGACAGCCGGAGCGCGGTCCACGACCAGTTGCAGGCGGCGACCGGCAGCGCACCGATGGCGAGCACGATGAGCGCAGGCACGCCATGGCGGCTGTACTCGGGGCCGAACACGGCAAGCACCCACCTGGCTGCCACGATCACCGCCGCCACTCCTGGCAGGTAGAGCGCGATCAGGGCCTTCCTGCTGCGGCGCCGCAGTGCCCTGCGGTCGGCGCCGGCGTGCGACCCTTCGGCAAGGAAACTCTGCCCGACCGCGTAAGCGGCCGAGTACAGCAGCGTCGCGATCTGGAAGGAGACGAAATAGTAGGCAGCGTCCTGCGGGCCGAGCCTGCGCAAGACGATGAGCGGCACGACCAGCACAGGCAGCAAGTTGAGCACGTTGCCCGCGTAGTTGGCGGTGGAGAACTTGAGCAGCGGCCGCAGGGTGGCGAACGGGTTGGCGAGCTTAGGGCGCCATCGCAGAACGGCAAAGATCAGCACCACGCTGACGCCGGCCGAGACCGCGAAGCCGCTCGTCGAAGCTGCGAAGACGCCGTAGGTCCCCGTGCCAGCCAGTAGTACCGCCGCCAGGATCTTGCCCGAGCCGCCGACGGCGCCATCGGTGACCGCGCAGAAGACGGCACGGCGCGAGGCGATGAAGACGGAATCGGTCAGCAGGTTGACGCTGGCCGCCGCCGTCAGCACGACGAAGCCGGCCGCCAGCAGCCACTCATGCGCGATGAACGCGAGCTGGGGAGCGATGACCGGGGTCAGCAGTACGTAGCCGAGCCCGATCAGCCCGCCGCCGCCGGCCACCACCACCAGGCCGGCCGTGATCAGCGCATCGCGGTCGGCCGCCGTCGGCAGGAACCTCACCAGCGTGCTGTTGAGGCCGAGGAGCGCCAGATAAGCGATGACCGTGGTCGCCGAGATCAGCGAGCCTGCCCGGCCTACGTCGGCCGGAATGAACAACCTGGCGACGATGATCCAGAACACGAAGCCGAGCAGGGCTTGCAGCGCCGAGCTGAACATCAGGTATGCCGAGTTGCGCACCATGTGATCCGCCCGAAGGCGCCCGGCGAACGAAGTCAGGTTCATCCTTCACCACTCGCGCATCAGCCGGTTCACCGTGAAGTGCATTCTCGTCCTCCTTCGCCTGCTCTAACATATTCGGACATGGCATAGGCAGCTATGAGCACTTCTGCACCAAGACACCGAGGCATCGAGGGGGGCAAGTGTCGCCAGAACCCGCCGGGCCGGTGGAGCTCAGCGTCGTTATGCCATGTCTAGACGAGGAAGCCAGCGTCGGGATCTGCGTCAGGAAAGCCTGGGAGGGCATCCGATCTGCGGGCCTGACAGGCGAGGTCATCGTCGCTGACAACGGCTCGGCCGACCGGTCGGTCGCCGTGGCCGAGGCCGCGGGAGCGCTGGTGGTGCATCAGCCGAGGCGCGGATACGGCAACGCCTACCTGAAGGGGTTCAGCGTGGCGCGCGGCCGGATCATCGTGATGGGCGACTCGGACGACTCTTACGACTTCACCACGATCCCCGAGCTGATCAGGCCGATCGAAGACGGGTACGACTACGTGCTGGGGTCCAGGTTCTCCGGCCACATCAGGCCAGAGGCGATGAGCTGGAGTCATCGCCGGATCGGGAACCCGGTGCTCACCACGACCCTCAACTTGCTGTTCGGGCTGCGGGTCAGCGACGCTCACAGCGGCTACCGCGCGCTCACCAGGCCCGCGCTCGATCAGCTCGCCCTGCGGTCAGAGGGCATGGAACTCGCCTCTGAGATCGTGGTCAAGGCGGCACGAGCGAGGCTGCGCACCGCGGAGATCCCGATTACTTATCACCCGCGCATCGGCGAGTCCAAGCTGGAATCGTTCAGGGACGGCTGGCGCCACCTGCGATACCTGCTGCTGCTGTCGCCCGACTACCTATTTGTCTTTCCCGGCATGGCGTTCGCGATGGTCGGGCTGCTCGGCCAGTTGCTCTTGCTGGCGGTCGCCGGCGACCCCTACGCGCTCTTCGAGAAGATCATGCTCGCGCTCGCGGCGGTCGCTGGCAGCCAGCTCGTTGCGCTTGGCTTGTTCGCCAAGGTTTATATGCTGCACGCCGAACCTGGCTTCGGGAACCGTGCCGCTCACTGGATCGAGCGGACCTTCACGCTTCAGCGCGGTCTGCTCACCGGCTCGGGCCTCGCCGTCCTTGGCCTGGTCCTGCTCGTGACGCAGTTCATGTCAGGTATCGGGGCACTGACTCTTGGCGGGCTCGGCGCATCGCTCACGATTCTCGGCCTGACCAGCCTGGTGCTCGGCGGCGCGCTGTGTTTCAACGCCTTCTTTCTCAGCCTGCTGTCCTTGCGGCCCTCAGCACGCGCGGCCGCGGGAACCTACGTCTTCGAGCAGCCTGATGCCGACGCCAGCCTGCTTACTTGATCGCGGCTTTCGCGGCCTGGTAGGCCGGCTTCGGCTTGCCCGCGTGGTTCAGCAGGCCGAACCAATCGGCGTTGGTCCACTTCTTGGTGCCCAGATCCTGCCAGGAGTAGATGTAGATCGCGGCAATCCACCGCGTCGACTTCGACAGCGTGATCGCCTGCTTCAGTTCGGCGGCCTCGCCGTACGCGCCGACCCCGTTGGGACCGTCGGAGGGAGCACCGAACTCGGTGATCCAGATCGGCTTGCCTGAGTCCTTGTACCTGGCCATCACGCCGCGCAGCGAGGGCGACGTCTGCGACATCTGCGACCAGGCCGACCATGGCTCATAGGTGTCAGGCAGCGCGGGGAAGCTGTAAGGGTGCGTGGCGATCGCGTTGAAGTAGGGCTTAGCCCCGTGCGCGTACATCGAGTTCAGGAACGAGATCGCGCTCATGCTGCCGTGGGCGTTCGTGACAGGCGCGAGCCCGCCAGCGATCACGTAGGCGTTCTTCTCTGCCTTCTTGATTGCCTTATAGGAAGCGGTCAGCATCTTGGCGTAAAAGGCTGGGTTCACCTTAGGCTGCCAGAACTTGGAGTCGTTCGGCTCGTTCCAGATCTCGTAGTACTTGACTCCCTGCGGGCCGTATCGCTGGGCGACGTCGCCCGCCCAGGCCGCGAACTGGGCCGCCGAGGCCGGAGAAGGCTCGGAGTCTCCGCTCGCGCCCTTCGCCGCCGCCCAGGGCGGGCAGCCATCAATCACCAGGTCAACGGACATGTGCGCAGCCAACGCGGAGTGGACCTCGCGGTCAAGCAGCGTCCAGTCGAACGAGTCCTGCCCGCCGAACTGCACCCAGTCCCAGTCGGCATCGAACCTGACCGAGTTAATGCCGATCGAGCGCATCCGCGCCAGCGTGCGCGCCTGGCCCTTGGCGGTCTGGTGGATAAGCTCGTTATCTGAAATACCGAACAAGACCTTGTGCTTCGGGGCCGCTTTGCTGGCACTTTTGGCCTTGCTGACGCTGTGCCGCTCGGCCGCCTGCTGCTGTGGTGTCGCGGCTCCCGACTTGCCGTGCAGCACCACGAGCCCGCCTGCTACGCAGGCGATCAGCAGGACCGCCGTCACCAGTACATATTTAAATCGTCCGCTAAGCACCGCTTCACCCTACAAGACCAGGGTCGTCAGGCACCGCTACCTGTAAATCTCCATGCCGCCGTTGTCGTAGACAAGGTTCTTGTTCTGGCTGAGCACGCGGACGGGATATTTGTAGGGGATTATGTCGCCGTCGTAGGACACGCTGGCCAGGCCGCCATGCAGGATCGAGTAGTCGAGTATGACCCAGGCATGCTGCCGCAGCAGCGAAGGGAACGCGTCCTCGACGAACTGCTTGCCGGTGACGGTACCAGGCGAAGTGAACAGGAACCTGTTGGTGGG
>DATJLT010000300.1:0-2858 GCA_035509195.1 Streptosporangiaceae bacterium
GATCAGATTTTCCCTGCCGACCGCGCCGCGCCGCTGGTCACCGTGCTCGACGGCCATCCGCACACCCTGGCCTTCCTGGCTTCCATCAACCAGGTCAAGACCACCGCGCTAGGCGTGACCCGCTTCGGCCAGTCTGGCTCACTCGAGGACGTCTACCGCTACCACGCCATCGACACCGACAGCATCATCCGCGCAGCGCTCGACCTCGTATAGCGGACGATGCTTGACAGCCCCCATTGTCGCGGTCCGCGATCGGGTTGCCGATCATGCCGATGCCCTCGATGTCGACCGTGGCGACGTCGCCGGGGCCGGGGAACCGCGGCGGGCGCCGCGCTCGTTCCTGCGCATCGGGCGCTCGCCTACGCCGCCTCACTCGGCCAGCCCGTACTCGCACTGCACATCAGCCCGACCGAGGACGCGCGGACATCGCTCCTGCGCTGTTCGGCCTGTTCGGTCTGGTCTACGGTGTCTGCCGAGATCGTGACGGGCGTCCAGTTGCGCCAGAGCAGGCCGGCCGGCGCTCGAGCATGGAAAAGGATGCGGGCTAAGCCGATACGGAGGCAACAGCATGGCCAAACTTGACCCGCCGATCGTACTTAAGCGTCACCCGGTTGTCCTGCAGGAACAGCAGCGACGAGCCGCGGACATTCAGCTGCGGGTCGCCGACTGGATCACGGCCTTCGCGGGGTCGATGTATTTCGTCTACTTGCACGTCGCGTTGTTCGCCAGCTGGATGCTGTTCATCGAGAAGAGCCCGTGGCCGACGCTGACGCTGATCGTGTCGCTTGAGGCGATCTTCCTGTCCACGTTCGTCATGATCGGCCAGAACCGGCAGGCGGCGTTCCAGCAGGCCAAGGCGGATCACGACTTCAGCGCGCAGGAACTGGAACTCAAGACCAACACGGACCTGACCCGCGAGATCCATGTGCTCACCACGGAGCTGCACCGACGGTTCATGGGGGATTCCGCTCGATAGAGGTCATGTCGCGCAGGCTCGGAGCGCCGCCCGCTGGTGGACCTCGTCGCAGGTGCCCGCCGCCGGGCAACGGCATGCTAGTCGGGAAGTTCGAGGAAGCGCCGCGCCAGGCGCAGCAACTGGGACCGGAGTGCCGCGTCATCGAAGCCCTCGGTCATCGGGTGCATGACGGCCCCCCCGATCGCGGCCGTGAGCATCGCCCCCGACAGCCGGGCCTCGGGGCTGTCCTCGCCCAGCAGCATCCGGTAGAGCCGGTTCATCAGCCGCTGGAATGGCTCGTTCCCGGCGAAGAACCGGTTGAGGACCGGGTCGCTGGTCAGGACGCTCTCCATGTGCCGCCGCTCGATGGCGAGGTCCACGATCCGGGACAGCAGCATCTCGCGCGCCAGCGCGGGGTCGGGCTGGGCCTGCGCGGCGTTCAGTACGGCCTCCACCCTGGCCAACTCGGCTTCCGCGACCGCGATGACGATCTCGTCCTTGGTCTTGAACTGGTGATAGACGGCGGCCTTGGTCACGCCGATGGTGTCTGCGATCATCTGCAGTGACGTCCCGCCGACGCCGTGTTTGGCGAACAAGGCGGTGGCGGCGCCGACGATCCGGGATTTCGCGGTGCTGCCAGGGACAACGCCGGGCGGGCCGACCTGGGCGGAAACCATGCATCGAGGATAGCGGGGGGTATCACGGTAACCCGGTCGCCTAGCGGACGGCCAGCCCGGCGAAGTAGCTCCCCAGCAAGGCCGCCCCGATCAGGAAGACCCAGAGGTCGGTGAGCCGGCATAGCAAGGATGGCGCGTGCCTGACCTGCATGAACTCGCGGAAGATGGTGCGCGCTTTCACCAGTGCGAGCAGGATCGCGATCGTGGTGACTACCGAGCTCGCCCGGTATGTGTCTCGATTGTCGGCGTACCTGTCCAGGGCCAGGTACGCGAGGGTGATCACCGACAGGATCAGCCAGGCGATCAGCGGGCGCCTCCTCGGCTCGGCGTTCACGGTCACCTCACCACGTAGAGGAGCGAGAAGATGAGCACCCACAGCAGGTCGACGGTGTGCCAGTAGACGGCGCACGTCTCAACCAGGTCGCGTGACCGGCGTGCTGGGCTGCGCAGCTGGTAGATGATCACGCCGATAACGACGAAGCCGATCAGCAGGTGCAGGAGGTGGATACCGGTGAGGAAGAAGTAGTACTGGAAGAACTCGTTTGCGGTGAACGAGTGCCCGCCGCGCACCAGCTTGATCCACTCGGTGACCTTCGAGACGAGGAAGGCGACGCCTAGGAGCCCCGTGATCCAGGCGTTAGCCATCGCGGACCGGAACGCGCCGGCCCGGGTCGCCTGCACGCACCACAGCATGAACAGCGAGCTTGCCAGCAGCAGTAGCGTGTCGAGGGTGCCGAGCCACGCGCTGAGCTGTGCCTGCGAGCGGAGGAAAGCCTCGCTGTCAGCGGTGCGGTGGAACAGGTAGACCGCGAAATAGGCGGTGAAGAGGAGTGACTCGAACAGCACCAGCACCCACATGTCCGGCTGTCCCGGGACGACCCTGGCCGGCTCTCCCGCGGTCTTACCGGACGGCTGCGCGCCCGCGCCGGGCTCCGGGCTGGCCTGCGCGATCTCAGTCACGGGGCTGTCCCTGCGAGCGTTGCGGCCATGGCTTCGGGTTTCTTCACGAGGCCGGGCAGCGGGCCGTCGCCGAAGTCCTCGCGCCGGATCAGGTTGCGGAGCTGCATGAGGAACGCGCCGGTGTAGATGCCGAAGACGACCATATCGACCCACCAGGAGATCAGGCCGTTCCAGGCGAACACGCCAGCGTGGAAGATCCAGGCGGGCGCGACGACGACCTCGGTCAGCGCGTTGCACAGGTTCAGGTAGCCGAACCACTTCGGCAT
>DATJLT010000301.1:0-25701 GCA_035509195.1 Streptosporangiaceae bacterium
ACCTGCGGCAGGTCCTCGCCGCCGCCGAGCAGGTAAATGTCGCCCTGCTTTGGCACCGGCTGATCGGAGTTGATGCCAGAAGGCTCGACTGGCAGGCCACGCAGCGCCGCCCGGCGAGTCAGCATGATCAGGTTGCCGCGATCACCGTACGTACTCAGCAGGTCCGGATAAATCCAGATAATCCGGAGAGCCCCATCAGACACAGAGAAACCCCCTAAACCGAACGCCCGACAACGGCCCTGATGTGCTGGAACGCGGTGTAGTTAGCGATCACGTCCAGATTCCCTGGCGGCACCGCGTCGACGGCGGCGTCGATATCGTCGGCCAGTTCGAACGGGATCGCATCGGCCTCGAGCCGTACCGCCAGGTCGATCCGCCGTTCCCCGGTCACCAGCACCCGCCGCCCGGCAAGCACGCGGTAGTCCACGTCCCACAGCCAGGAAGTGTCGCGTCCGTCTGGCCCCTGGGCGTTGACGGCGAGCAGCAGCGGCGGACGGTCGGCGCCGAGCACGTCGAACGCTTCAAGCCAGCCGGCCGGGTTCTTCGCGAGCAGCAAGTGCAGCGTCCGGCCCCTGCGCACCACGGTCGTGTAACGACCGGCGACCGACGTCACCTTGCGCAGTTCTGGCAGCGCCTGGTCAACATCAGCGCCGAACAGGCTCGCGACCGCCAGTGCCATCACGGCGTTGGACCGGTTAGCACGGCCAGGCAGGGCAAGGTTGAGTTCCCGCACTGTTCCCGTCGCGTCGATAACCTTGTCGCCGTCGAGAACCCAGCGCGCCGAGGGACGGGAAAGCGAGCACTCCCCGCAGCGCCAGCCAAGCTCGTCCCGCCGCAGGTGCGACCCGCAGTCCGGGCAGCACCATGAGTCCTCGTGCCAGCGCTGACCGGCCGCGACCCAGATCACCTGGCTGGCCGAGCCCGCCGACCACGCGATGAGCGGATCGTCCGCGTTGGCAACGACCCTGACCTGCGGCGCCTGCGCGAACGCCTCGCGCCAGCGCCTGGCGATCAGCCAGATCTCCGCGGCCCTGTCCATCTGATCACGGCTCAGGTTAAGCAGCAGCACGGCACGCGGATTGGTCACCTTGATCAGGTTGGGCAAATGCCGCTCGTCAACCTCAAGCACGGCATATGGCGCGTCGGGCGCACTGGACAGTGCGGAGACCAGACCACTTTCCATATTGGCACCAAAGGCGTTCGTCGCCACTTCCTGACCGAGCGCGCCGATCGCCGCCGTAACCAGGCGGGTCGTCGTCGTCTTGCCGTTGGTGCCGGTGACCATCACGACCTGACGGCCAGCCGAGAGCTGCTTCAGCAGGTCAGGAGCCACTTTAAGGCCCACGACCCCGCCGATCACCGAGCCGTCGCCCCGCCCGGTCAGCCGGGACACCTTAGTCGCGGCACCGCCAATGGTCGTCGCTACCCGCGCCCTGATCGGAAGCTTGCTCATGTGCGTCGATGCTATCTGCCCGCCGTGACCGGCTGCGCGCCCGCCACCTGCATCAGTTCGTCGTCATTACCAACAATGAACCTTCTCGGCCAGGACAATACCGGCTCAAGCCAGCTCGCCACCCCCATTTCGCCCGCCGCCTGAAGCAACTGGCCTCTGTGGCTTGACCCGACCGTGAGCGTGGCCAGGTCAGCGGCAAAGGCACGCTGGTCATCGGCGCCGAGCAGGGCAGTCCAGGCGGGCAGCCTGTTTCTGTCGAGTTCCATTGAGAGAGGGTGCCTGCGCAATGCGCTGATCCGCTGCCCGACCTTGATATCAGGCTCATCTGACAGTCCGTCGAGCTCGAATTCCAGCGGCAGTGCCAGCTCGAACGGGTCAGGGGAAGGCCCGATCAGCGGCAGTGCCCGCTCAAGCTCGTGCAGCCACTGGAGCTGTGGTATTACCCAGTCCGCTCCGACCTGGGTTCCCGCTCCCTTTCCGCCACTAAGCACCCGGAGGGCGGTCGCCGCCACGGCGGCGGTCAGGTCGGCTGGGTCGAAACACGCGCGGATGGCCTCGGCCCGCCCGGCGACGCAGCGCTCGACCACGGTCGCGAGCACGCACTCACGTAGCCGCTCATCGACCTCAGACCAGCGTTGCCTGAGCGTAGCCGGAACCACAGGCAGGGGTGAATTAGTCAGGAAGGCCAGCACTACCGCTTCTGTCCACACCCGCAGCCACGCGTACTCGGGCGCGCTCGCCAGGAGGTCCGCCGACCTGAGCTCGATCAGCGTGCAGGCGCGGTCGTACTTGCAGGTCGTGCCGCAGGCCGGGGACCTGCGCCCGGACATCGGCGGCTCGGAAAGCTCGGTGGCCACCGGTGTGCGGTCGGCCAGCCCGCCGTAGGGGAGCCTGACCCGCAGCGGCCTGTCCATGCCGTCAGCGAACACCGCGGCAACCCCTGGCGTGAAGGAGACGACCTGCCTTGACTGCTCGGCGTCCAGGTTCATCGTGGCACCGACCAGCTCACGGTCGTCGTGCGCGGGCAGCCGGTGCACAACCTTGAGCGCGGTGTTCTTCATGACGTCTGGCACCAGTTTCGCCGGGATCTGCTCGGCGATCACCAGGCCTTCACCGTAGGCGCGGATCTCGGCAAGCAAGCCGGCGAACAACTCGACGGCGTGAGCGCCAGCGCCTTCCCTGTCTGCCCGCAGCAGCCGGTGCGCCTCCTCGATCACCATCACATGCCTGAGCTGCTCGGTGCTCGCCTGGTCAGGCTCCTTCCTTGCCCTGATCCTCAGGTGCTCGACGATCCTGATGATCAGGGTTCCGATGAGGAACGCCTTGTCCTCGTCGTTAGCCACGTCCTCGATCGCCAGCAAGGCGTTACGCCGCAGCAGCTCCCCTATATCGGCCGGGTGCCCGCCTTCGAAGAAACGCCCGGCCGAGCCGGTGCGCAGCGACCTGAGCCTCACGTCAACGAAGCCCTTGACGTCGGCTTGCAGCTCAGGTCCGTAGCCCACGTCAGCTATCACCTCGACCGCCGCGGCCTGTAGCTGGGCCAGGGTCGGGATGGCCGGAGGGACAATGGCGCCTGGCTGGCCGGCACCGCTTACCGGGTCCCAGCCGCAGGACTCGTAGACCCGCTGCAGTGCCTGCGACATGATCTGCGGGAACGGCTCGTGCGCGTCGAACGCGGCCAGGAACAGCGCCCTTACCATGTCGATGTGCGCTTGGACCGGATAGCCGGGCTCCGGGGCCAGCGGGTTGACCGCGAGCGGTATGGCCTCAGGGTCGGCCGGGTTGATCACGGTCAGCTCTCCGCCTGAAGCGGCGATCCGCCCGGCGATGCTTGCGTACTCCGACTTCACGGGCTCGACCACCAGCCAGGGAATCCCTGCCCTGGTGAGCTGGTCGAGCAGGTGCTTGACCGTCTGGGACTTGCCTGAGCCTGTCGCACCGGTGATCAGCGCATGCCGGTTCAAGGTGGTCAGCGGCACGCCGAAGTCACCGACCGGACGGTCCTTGCCGTCGAGGATCACGCCAAGGCCGATGCTGTCCTCGCCGAGTGGCTCGGCGGTCACGTCGAAGTAACCGACGTCGAGTATCCGCACGCCTGGCACCTCACGACGCGGCAGCCCGGCAAGCGCTGCCAGCACTCCCGCGGTAGCGCTGAACGGCACAGAGCCGCCGTCAGACGGGTCGGCGTAGGTCGCGGTCAGGGCATCAGCGAGGTCCATCGCCCGCTCAGGCCCGCGCAGCCGGTACGGATGCGACGTCAGGTCGGCGGCGCCGACCAGCATCGGCGCGATCACGTTGAGCTGCTCAATGTCCGTAGCTCCGACCAGGACGCGAACGTTCCAGAGCCCCGCCTCACGGTAGGCGTCGAGCTCGGCCAGCCGACGCGCCATCCGGTCCGCGTCGAACCTTGACCGCTCCTCATCGAACCGGCGAAGCACGTTGAGCTGGCTACGCAATTCGGTGGTCTCCGCGTCAATGAGGTCGGTGGGCTCGGCGACCACCAGCCACCCGAACGGCCTGGCCATGAGCGTGGTCAGCGCCGACTCGAACAAGCTGGGCAGCGTCCCTGCCAGCCCGCCGCCGAGGGCCGCACCTGGCGCCAGCCAGGAACCCGCGGGCTGCCCGACGGCAGGCACCTGCTCCTGCTGCCAGCCGTCGCCGCCAGTCACCGGTGCCTGCCGGCCAAGGCAGGGCGCCCACATCAGCCGGCCAAGATCGGCCATCAGCCCGGCGCTGAACGGCGCTCCCCTGGCACCCCAGGGAAATAGGAGCTCGGACTGCGGGTCGGTACCTGACACCTCAGCGGACAGCTTGGTAAGGAACTCGCCAGGCGGGCCGTAAGGATGCTCGACGGCCGAAGGGCCATGCGGTGGTTCGGTTGCTTCGCGAAGGGATCTCGCCGGCGGCGCCGGCAGCGGACCGGCGTTGGTGAACAGCTCGAGCGGGGCACCGCCGCCGCGCGAGAACCAGCCGACGACGAAGGGCCGGTGGCTCTTGGCGGCATCAAGCGCGGCGGGCAGCAGGCTAGCGTAGTCGCGTTCCGCGGTACCGCCGTAAGGCGCGTCGGGAATCGCGACAACGCGGTACCAGGGCGCCGAACCGCCGGCGCCGATCGCTGAGTCGCTGGTCATGGCCCGGTGCTGTCCCTTCAGCCGCTGCCCGTAACTCGTCCGCTGCCGAAAAGGTAGCAAACGAACACCCAGCTCATGGCCGGCTCCGGCCGGCTCGTGATCCCGCCGCCTTGTCCGGATGTAGTGGAGTATGGTCGCAGTCGGCGAGGGTGACCGGCAGGCGCAAGGCGGGAGTGGCGAAGGTGAGTGGCGATGCGGGACTCGGCGTCGTGCCAGGTGCGTCGGGCGCGGATCCAGCCCGCCCGAATGCGGCCCGTATCTATGACTACCTGCTAGGCGGGTACTTCCTCTGAACACACATTACGGTATGTGTCATATAGCGTCTAGGCCGACAAGTCTTCGGTCACGCTATGCAACCCGTCAGCCAAGGGCACGTGCGCGACCAGATCCCACATCCACCGCTGCGCTGGGGTCTGATGCACCAAACTCACAGAGGTCACCATGACCGCGCTAGGCGGCAACCGACGGCCAAGCGCCTCAATCGCTGGCGCTGCCGGACAGGCCGAATTGCCATATGCGATGGTGATATGCGGAGCCCACGGCTCGCTGTACAACTCGCCGTTGCGCCCCGTCGCGACACGCGTTGCGTCCTGACATGCGCTAAGCACAGGCACGAGCGCCTCGCGCGGCGACGCGTCCAGCATGATGGCACGTGGGTGATACAAAACCCGACCCAGGGTGATCGCCACAGGCTGGATGTGCGCGAGTAGCCTCCGCGCGTGCCCGACCATCGTCTTTACCTCGCCGTCGGCAATCTCGTCCGCAAAGGTTGCCCCCGTCTGGGCTATTGACTCACCGGCCTAAGAAGGTCACGATTAGTGGGCAACTTTTGTCAACGTCGTACCCGAGGGAAAGATCATGAAGATAACCTTCCTAGGCAAGGTGAGCACCCCGAACGACTCGCCGACGCTGTTCGCGACCGACCGGGACACGCTTCTGGTCCAAGGCTATGTCGTCACCGATCCAGAAGCCCTTTCCCAGATGCGGATACCCGAGGGCGAGGCGGTCGTGGAGGTGCCGAAGACACTGATGAAGTACCTGCCGGAGGACGCCCATGAAGAAGGTCACGGGTGAGCACCGCGACAGCCTGATAGAAGGCTTCGCCCGCGAGGCGCTCCACCTGGAAATGCGGGATGTGTACGCCGCCGCCGATCACAGCCGCTTCCGGCGCTGGCAGGCGGGCGAGACCTTCGACCCTGGGCAGGAGGCTGAATGGTGGCGTTCGTGGCGCGACATGATGCACCGCCACCGGGAAGCCGGGCGCACCCTGCGGAGGCTCCGGGTCGTCTCCGAGCCGGTCACGGACTACATCAAGTTCGAATGGCTGGATGCCGCCGAACTCGTCAGGCTCGGCGAGGATGTCCGCTGGCTGCCCCGCCAGCGAACATCCGCCCTCATGCTGCCCGGCAATGACCTCTGGTGCTTCGACGCTGAAACAGTCGTCTTCACCTACCTGTCCGGGGATGGAGAGGTTCAGGGCTATGAGCTGACCACAGACGGACAACTCGTTGCCCGCTGCGTAGCGGCCTTCGAAGAGGCGTGGTCTGCCGCTGTCCCGCACGCCGACTACAACCCCCTGAGTTGACGACTCCGGTCCGGCAGGCGCGGGAAGCACTCGGTGCCCACCTGCGGGAGATGCGCAAAGATGCGCGCCTGTCGGGGCGGGCGCTCGCGTCCGCGCTGGGCTGGCACTTCACCAAGGTCAGCAAGCTGGAGAACGGCGACCGCAGCCCGTCCGAAGACGACATCCGCGCTTGGTGCGCCGCTTGCGGGGCTGCTGATCAGATACCGGACCTGATCGCGACCGTCCGGCATGTCGCTTCCGCGCATCACGAGTACCGCCGCCAGATGCAGGCGGGCATGAAGCACATGACCGAATCGTCCATCCCGCTGTACGAGAAGACATCGCTGTTCCGGATCTACGACACCACTGTCTTCCCAGGGCTGTTCACGACTGCCGAGTACGCCGCGGCCCTGTTCCGGTTCTGGCAGGCGTTCATGGGGCTCAAGGACGACGTAGACGCCGCCGTCGAAGCCCGCATGGAGCGCCAGCGGGTGCTTTACACCGGAGACCGGCAGTTCCGCGTCGTTATCGAGGAACAGGTGCTCCGCACGCGGGTAGGCGACGCGGACGTGATGGCAGGCCAGCTTGACCGGCTCATGGCGGTCATGTCCCTGCCCAGGGTCAGCGTCGGCATCATCCCGGCCGGAGGAGTGCGGCACAGCCTGACCCAGGGGAGCTTCTGGATGTTCGATGACTCGCGGGTCAGGGTCGAGACCGTCAGCGAGAGCCTGAACATTACCCAGCCCCGCGACATCGCGATATACGCCCGCGTCTTCGAGTTGCTTCAGCGGTCGTGCATCTACGGCCGCGAGGCGCGGCGGCTTATCGGGCGTGCGCTCCGTGATCTCACCGAAGAACCAGGATAAATCTCGTCAACTTTTGTCAACATTATTGCCTGCGCCGATCGGCTTTAGGCAGCCTCTTACCAAGGGCCCCGAGTTCGACCAGCCCTCCTCTCCTGTGCACGGAAGGGTCACGCCATGACCACTCTCATCCGTCCGAATCCCGCCCATGTCAAGGCCAGCCCGGCTTTCTCGTTCTTGTGGCTCGAGCTGACTGGCCGTTGTGGCTTGAGGTGCTCGCATTGTTATGCCCGTTCAGGACCATCGGGTTCCCACGGCATGATGACCGCTGATGACTGGCGGTTGGTCATCACCCAGGCCGCTGACCTGGGCGTGTCGATGGTGCAGTTCATCGGCGGGGAGCCGACGTTGCACCCGGATTTCGCCGGACTGCTGGGCTATGCGGTCGGTGCGGGGCTGGCGGTGGAGGTGTACAGCAACCTGACTCATGTCAGGGAGTCGTGGTGGGAGTTGTTCGCCTGCCCGCAGGTGTCGCTGGCCACGTCGTATTACAGCGATGACCCGGCCGAGCATGACGCGATCACGGGCCGGCCCGGCAGCCACGCCCGAACGCTGGCCAGCATCGGGCAGGCGGTCGCCCGTGGCATCCCGGTGCGGGCGGCCGTTATCGAGCTGGCGGAGGGGCAGCGGACCGGCCAGGCCCGGGCTGAGCTGGAAGCCCTCGGAGTGACCAGGATCAGGACGGACCGGGTCCGCCGGCTCGGCCGGGCCGCGAGTGCCGGGCCGGATGTGTCGGAGTTGTGCGGGAACTGCGGGCGCGGGATCGCTGCCGTGCTGCCGTCCGGTGACGTGTGCCCGTGCGTGATGGCCCGCTGGCTGACCGCCGGGAACGTCCGCGACATGCCGCTGGCCGACATCTTGTCCGGCCCGGCGCTGGCCGCAGCCACGGCTGTCATCCCGGCCCGGTCACGCCGCGCCGGCAGACCTGGCGACTGCGACCCGTCCTGCGCGCCGGCCAGCGACAGCGACATCTGCCCGCCGCCCGCAGGGTCGGCGTGCTCGCCGGACTGCGGGCCGGCCAGCGACAGCGACATCTGCGGGCCGCAGGGCGGCGCTGTCCTGCACGCGATCGGCAGCCGGGGAGCATCAGCGTGAGGTCGTGGCAGGACGGGGCCGCCGCGCTGGCCGCCGATATCGCTGGCCCTGGCTCTGGCTGGCTGGACCCGGTACGGACGGTTCCCCGGCATCTCCTGGTGCCGCGCTGGTTCACCCCGGGCCGGGACGGGGCGTGGGTGGTGCGGGACGGCCAGGCCGACGAGCCGGCCTGGCTGGACGCGGCCTATGACGCCACTGCGTCGCTGGTGACCCGGGTCGGGGCGGTGCACGCCGACCACGCCGAGCCGGGTGCCCGGTACGAGGGCTGGCCGGCGTCGTCGGCGACGATGCCGCGCCTGGTCCTGGACATGTACCGGCGCGCCCGCCTGTATGACGGGGCGAGCATCCTGGACGTGGGCACCGGTTCGGGGTACGGCGCTGGGCTGCTCGCGGCCCGGTACGGGTCCGGCCAGGTCACCAGCATCGACGTGGACGGCTACGTCACCAGCGCCGCCGCGTCCCGCCTGGCCGGCCTGGGCCTGCACCCGGTGATCGTGACCTGCGACGCGGCCGGTGACCTGCCGGGCACGTTCGACCGGATCGTGCCCATGGTCTCCCTTCCGGCCATCCCGGCGTCCTGGCTCGCGGCGCTGCGGCCGGACGGGCGGCTGGTGTTCTCCCTGGCCGGCGGCCCGGTGCTGATCACCGCCCGCAAGACCCCCGATGGCGGCGCGGCCGGCCGGGTCGAATACGAGCGCGCCGGGTTCATGCCGGCTCGCCACGGCCCTGGCTGCCCGCCTCCCGACCTGAACTCCGGCGCGGACGGCGACATCGACGGCGATGAGGTCACCACCAGCCCTTACCCGGTCGTGGACCCGGCCTTCGGATGGGAACTGAACGCCGTCTTGTCCGTCACCACTCCCGGCCTGACCTGCTCAGCCAGCACCAGCCCGGGCACCGGCGTCACGACCACCCGGATCACCCATCCGGACGGATCCTGGGCCAGGGCGTCCGGCCTGCCCGGCCAGCCTGCCACCGTGCACCAGGCCGGCCCGCGCCGCCTGTGGGACATCCTCGACGCCATCCGCGCGGACTGGCTCAGCCACGGCTACCTGCCGCTGTGGGGCGCGCGCGCCACGATCGAGCCAGACGGCACCTGCCACCTGCGCAAAGGCCACTGGCACGCCACCATCGCTTCCCGCCCCCTGTCGCTGGCGCAGCAGGACGTAACGAACGGGTCGCAGTGGTGATGGCCGCGCTGGTTTCGGAATCAGGCCCGATGACGTTCACCGGCAGCTTGCGGAATGGCGGCCAGATGCCGGGCTTGCGTTCCTGGCGAAAGGAGTTTCCATGACGGATGACATTTTGACGGATGAGGAGGCTGAACGTCAGCGCGGGCTGCTGCTGGGTTTGCAGGCGGCGCTTGACGGCCTGGGCATTGAGTCGGTCCTGGCCCGCAATCATCATCTCGGACTGCCGACTGAGTACGTGCCGGTGAGCGGGGCCAGCGGGCTGAAGCCGCCGAGCCTGCACGTGTTCGCGGGCAGGCTCGGCCTGGTCCGCGTGCAAGTAGGCGACGGATCTTTTGCGCTGGCGACGGGTCAGTCATTTCCGGCCGGCGATGCCGGGAAGGCCGCTGAGGAAATTCGCCGGCTCGCGGGGCTTGACCTTTCCCGTGCTGGTTCTTCAGCCGGGACAGGACTGGGCTGTGATGACGTATAAGGCTTCTTCTGGCCAGCCGGTGCCGGTGCCGCCGGTTCATGCCCGGGTCGGGCTGGCGGGCACGGGACGGCTGGCTGATGACGTGTGGCTGCTGGCCCATCATGAGGTCAGCGGCCGACCGTTGCTACAGCCCCGCGCGATCGGGCTGGGTCTGGCGGGAGCGCTGCTGGCCGAGCTGGCGCTGATCGGCGCTGTCCGCGTGGCCGCCGATGGCTGCGCGGTGACCGGCCGCGTCCGCCCGCAGGACGGGCTGGCGCGCGCTGTCCAGCTCCGGATGCTCGGGGAGCGTGACCGGCACGGCGCGCGGGACTGGCTGGCGTTCCTGGCGCAGAGCGCGGAAGGCGACGTCGCCCGCAGGCTGGCAAGCTCGGGATACCTGATCCTGGCGGAGTCCCGGCGTCCCTGGGGCTCTGCGCGGTGGGTTCCGGCTGATCCGGATTCCGCGTTCGCCCCCGTGATCCGCGCGAAAGCCGCGCTAGACCCCGCGCACCCGCCGGCAGCGCAGGCCACGGCGCTGGCCGGGCTGGCCGTGGCGTGCGGCCTGGGACCCCGGCTGCTGCCCTACGGCCCGCCCGGAGCACGCGAGGAACTTGCCGGGCGGGTCCGCCTGCTCGGCCCCGACCTGCGCGCGCTGATTAGCCAGGCGCAGGCCGCCGTGGACAGCGCTCTGCTCACTCACCGGCTATGACACCCGTCCCTGCCTCCCCGAACCGCATCCGCCTCTATAGGAGCCAGATAGTGTTCAGGCCGCCCGCCGGCGATGAAGACCTGCGCCACGGATACACCGTGTCGCAGGTCAGGGCTTTGAGCCTGGCCGTGGTCACCAGACAGACGTGGTATCAGTCAGTGGACTTCGACCAGCGGCTCGAAGTTGCCTGGCATGCGATCATCGAGCACCTGTACACCGCCAGCGAGCCGCCCGAGATGCCCGAGATGGCCCGCGCCGCCGAGCACGCCGTCAGCCAGGACGTCCAGCAGATGCACCGGTTCTACGGCCGCAACACCCAGGACCGGTACGCCGGCACCACCACGGCCGGGTTCAAGCGGTATTGGAGCGCCGCCGCCAGCCACAGCCCCGGTCCCGAGACTGCGGTGACCGACCGGGTGGCCCTGGCCCAGATCCTGCCCCGGCTCCGTCCGGTGAACCAGCAGGCAATCGCCGCGCTCACCGACCATGACGATTACGGGCTGGCCGCTGAGGCGCTGGGCATCTCCCGCCGCCATTTTGTCGGCCGGATCAGCACGGCGCGCCGCGAGTTCCTGAGCCTGTGGCACGAAGGCGAGACCCCCTCCCGGCCCTGGGCGCACGACTGGCGCGGGACCAGGGCTGCTGACCCGCTCACCTCCGCTAACCGGACCATCGCCGCCCGCCGCCGCGCTCGCGGTAAGCTCCGCCGGCCCGCCCCGCCCGGTTCCGGCAAGCCACGGATAGAGCTGAGCATCAGCACCGCCGAACTGGCCCGCCGCTACCAGGACGGCCAGTCCGTCCGCCAGCTCGCCGCCGCCCTCGGCGTCAACGCCATTGTCATCAGCCACCGCCTCAAAGCCGAAGGCGTCCAGCTCCGCCCCGCCAACGGCCGGCCCCCGCAGAAACCGCAGCGCGACATGGCGAGCGCGATTGCCGGCCGCGTGCCAGACGGAGCGAGGTAAACCATGCCGCAATGCACTAGCCCGTCTCCATCCGCTTGCGCGCGGCTTCCATCGCGATCGCTGAGGCCGGCACCGACCGCGCGGTCGGGACCAGGGGCGCCCCCGCCGCGCGAGAACCAGCCGACGACGAAAGGCCGGTGGCTCTTGGCGGCATCGAGAGCGGCAGGCAGCACGCTGGCGTAGTCGCGTTCCGCGGTACCGCCGTAGGGCGCGTCGGGAATCGCGACAACGCGGTACCAGGGCGCCGAACCACCAGCACCGATTGCTGAGTCGCTGGTCATGGCCGGTGCCGTCCCTTCACCCGCTGCCCGTAACTCGTCCGCTGCCGAAAAGGTAGCAAACGAGCTTGATGTTGGTCCTGACCGCAGCGATATCCGAATGACAGGGCGCCTGGCCCGTGCGACGATCGCGTCGTGCGAGGTGGCGAATTCACGATCAGGCCTGCCGGGGACGGCGACCGGCGATCGCTGGCCTTGCTGCTTGCGGAGGTGGCGAAGGAGCGCGACGGCATCGCGGCAGAGCCGCCTGTCGATGTCGACGGGCTCGCGAGCAGATGGCACCTCGACGGCACGTTCGTCGCGGTGGCGGACGACGTCGTCGTCGGTGAGATCCGCGTCGATCCCTCCTGGATGGGTTTCGGCGATATCGGCATGATGGTCACCGCGAAGTGGCGCGGTCGCGGTGTCGGAACGGCGCTCATCGCCGCCGGCGTCACCTGGGCTCGTGCCCGCGGGCTGCACAAGCTGGCACTCGGTGTCTTCCCTCATAACCGGGCCGCGATCGCCCTGTACCGCAAGTGCGGGTTCGTGGCAGAGGGCAGGCTGGTGCGGCATGTCAGGCGGGCCGACGGCCAGCTATGGGACCTGCTCGAGATGGGCCTGCCGCTGGACGGCAGTGCTTCCCTACCCGGTGAATCGGCCAGTACTTGCGCCTCGCTATTGCCCTGGCCGACGCCGCCGCCGGCGTACGGGCCCGTCGTCCTGCGTGAGTTCGCCGACCGTGACCTGCCGATGGCACTTGAACTGGCAACCGATTCCTACGTGCCGCTCATCGGCAGCCTGCCAGCGAACGCGGGCGAGCGCGAGGCGCTGGACTGGATCGCCCGCCAGGGCGGCCGCCTGGCCGAGGGCACCGGCTTTTCTTTCGCGATCGCGGAGGCTGACACCGATCACGCGGTCGGAACCATCGGCCTGTGGTTGCGGTCGCTCGCCTACGGCCGGGCCTCGGCGGGATATTCGGTCGCGCCGAGCGCGCGTGGCCGGGGAATCGCCGCGGCGGCGCTCATCGCGCTGACCTCGTTCGCCTGGACCATCGGCAACCTGCACCGGGTCGAGCTTTACATCGAGCCGTGGAACGCCGGTTCGGTGCGAACCGCCGAACGAGCCGGGTACCAGCGAGAAGGCCTCCTGCGCAGCCACCAGGAAATCGGCGGCCAGCGCAGGGACATGCTCCTCTACGCCTGCTGCCGGCCGTTAGGTCCGCAGGCTCGAGCCAGGAAGGTCCACGGGCCTGGAGAGCTGGCCGGGACCTCATGCCAGCCGAGCCTGGCGTAGAAGCCGCGGGCGCTGGTGTTGGCCGTGTAGACCGACAGGTGCGCCGAAGGCGCCCCTGCCCGGCCGGCTGCGTCGAGGAACGTGGCCATCAGGTCCCTGCCGTGACCCTGGCCCTGGTAGTCAGGCAGCAGGTTGATGTGCAGGTGCGCGGGATGCGGGGCCAGTTCTGGCCTGATCAGCCGCTCCGGGTTGAACAGGTTGGCGAGTTGCCGTTCCTCGGCCGTCTCAGGCTCCGCCGGCGGCAACGGGTAGCGTTCGAGCATCGAAGGGAGCCAGCGGTCACGGTAAGCCCGTACGAAGCGCTCGGTGTCCGCTGTGCCGATGATGTAGCCGACGGCGCGCTTGCCGTCGTCGAGCACGAACGCTAGCTCGGGCTCGATCAGCAGGTAGGGACCGGCATAGATGTCGGGGATCAGGTCATCGGTGCTGTAGAGACCTCGTGCGTCCCTGCTTGCCGCGCCTGTGCGCACGCAGACCTCGTACACATCCTCGCGGTCACCTGAGCGGTAAGGCCGGATAATCGGCTCCATCAGGAACCCGTGACCAGTGAGCCGCGCACCCGTGTCGCCGTGGCGCCAGCGACCCAGATCGACTCGCCGTCGGCGGAGATGTGCACGCGCCCGCTCCGCCCGATGGCCGTGCCCTGGCTCGCCATGTAAGGCGCGGTCGCCCGGCCCGTCGACAGCAGCCAGTGCGCAAGCGAGGCGTTGAGGCTGCCGGTCACCGGGTCTTCTGCGGTCTGCCCGTGCGCGCTGAAGAAGGCGCGCACCTCAAAGGCGCACTCGGAGCCTGCCGGGTAGGGGCCGACCACGCCTAGCTCAATATTCTCGATCGCCGGCCTCAGGTCGAGTACCTGTCTGGCACTGCCGAGTAGCACGGCGACCCAGCCGGGCCCGTTGTCCACCCAGTGAGCATCCATGATGCCAGCTCGGTCGATCTTGAGCTGGCTGGCGATGCGGCCGATCTCGGCCTCCTCGACCGGGCCGTAACGGATCAGGGGCGGGGCGGCGAAGCCGAGCAAGCCGCCCTCGCGCCTGATCGTGACCAGTCCCGCCTCGCATTGCTGCACGATCTGGTCAGCGCGCGCAGGCTGACCTCCTGACTCGAGCCAGGCGTGGCAGGTGCCAAGCGTCGGGTGCCCGGCGAAAGGCAACTCGGCCGCCGTGGTGAAGATCCTGACCTGATAATCGGCACCCGGCTGATCGGGCGGCAGCACGAACGTTGTCTCGGACAGGTTCGTCCAGCGGGCGATGAGCTGCATCTCCTCGGTCGTCAGCCCGGCACCTTCGAGCACGACGGCGACGGGGTTACCAAGGAACGGATCCGGACTGAAGACGTCTACCTGGCTAAATGGTCGCTCCACGGCTTGAGCTTAACGTGATCAGCGCCGGGTTAGCGTCGGCGAGCAGCACAGTGCGGCCGGCCGGCGCCGGATAGCTGATGATCGCCGCGCTGAGCGGCAGCCGCTGGAGTTCGTCGGCTTCGACCAGCAGCTCTCTTGACCGCTGTGCGGTACGGCCAAGGGAGGTATTCTCCCCGAGCGCTCGTGAGGTCGACAGACCCCATGAGGTACCAGAGTTGATGCCCTCAGTGAGCGAGACCGAGTCCTGCTCGCTGGCCGAGAAGTTCGCGTCGCCAGACAGGGAGCGGCTGAAGTCGCCGAACGGGGCGGCACCGCTCTGGTAGCTACGGCCACGGCCGCTGCTGCGGCCCCGGCTCCGCCCGTAGGAAACAGAGTCAGCGACCGAGTCCGCCGTGCCGACCGAGCTCGTGTATGAATCACCCCAGGTGTCGGTGACCGACGTGCCTACGGTGTCGGTGAGCTGGCCGACGACGAAGCGGTGTTCGGTGCCGATCATCTCGCTGGCCGCCTTGGCCTCGTCACCGTTGCCGAGCCGCATGAACGCGATCGCGGCATGCCCGCGCCCGAGGCGCTCGCGGACAGCCGCGGGGACCGAGCGGTAGGCGAGCACCAGCCCGGTGCGGGACAGCTCGCACGCATCGGTGAGCCGGTCGATCGCCTCGCCGCCGAGCCGCTCGGCGCCTAGCAGGCACAGCGTGTGCTTCCATGGCTCGCCAGGCTCAGCTTCACGTAGCACCTGTGTCATCGCCGCGACCAGGTACGTGCTGAGGGTGCGAGCGGCAATCACGCCTGCCCGGCGGTCGATGGCCGTGACTCGCAGCCGGCTCGGCAGCAAAGGCTCGGGATCGGCGGCGAGCCGGTCTAGGTGACGCAGCCTGGCCTCAAGTGCCCAGGCCCGCTCAAGTACCACGCGCTCGGCGCCACCGCGGCCGAACAGGCGGCCGATGCGGTCGAGCTGGTCGGCGCTGATAAGGCCTGACCGCAGGTCGGCGCGCGGGTCGCCGACCTCGCCTAGCACCCGAAGCGCGGCGGTGAGCTGCGCGATTCCCTGCCCTGGTCCGAGCGCGCCGAGTACGCGGTCGAGCAGCGCGTGATCGGCTGCGTAATCGGCGGCAGCGGGGCGCCCGCCGTCACCCCTGGTCTCTGCTCCGGCGGCAAGAGCGAGCACGTCGGCGAGTACCTGCGGTCCGAACTCGGCGCCGAGATCGAGGCGAGGAAGGTCGGCAGGAAGCAGCCAGACGAGTGGCCGCAAACCCGCCAGGCGGGCCAGGTGAATCAGGTCGCTGGCCACCGCTCCCTCGGTCAGGTCAACGACAGTGACTTCGCCGCCGAGGCTCAGGTGCGTCGCGCCAACGGTCGTGACCACTGCCGCCCACCCGGCCAGAGTGCCGCCGGCGACGTCTAGCCGGTCGATGCCATCGGGAAGTGATACAGGGAACCAGGATGGCTGCCTTTCGAACCTCGCGCGGCGCCGCTGCCAGGCACGGTAGTCGCTGGCGTGATCACGATGGCTGGCCGCCAGGGCACGTGCGGTAGCGGCCTGAACCTTGGCGACACGTTCCCGTTCAGCCGAGATCGCGCTGCCCAGCTTCTGCCGCTCTCCGCGTAAGTAGCCGGCGCAGGCAAGGCAGCCGCCGGCCGCGATCGCCGCCGCACTGCCCGCCAGCGCCGCGCTCGCCAGCCCTCCGATCCAGGCCGCGACCGAGAGCGCGGCGATGAAGGCGCCAGCCGCCGAGCCAGTTCTGGCCGGGCGGCTGAGCCTACGGCAAAGCGCCCGCTGGGCCGCACTCCAGCCCTCGTCGAACGTGACAGCGTAAGTGACCGCTGGCCGCACCGCCGGCGCCGGGCCGGGATCTCGCTCGGAAGGAGCGAACTGCCAGCCGAGATACACCTTGGCCTTCACCTGATCACCGCGCAGTCAGTGAGGTGCGCTGGCTCGGGCTGGCCGGCCCACAACGAGAGCACGCCAGGCCGGCCAGGGCCGCGCAGCATCTCTTGCTGGCCGGCCTGGCCAACGTCCTCGCAGCCTGGCCCCAAGCCGCGCACCGCGACGACGTTGACTTGCGCGGCGATCCTGGCGGCGACAGCGCAGACCGTGGTGCCGAGCACGACCGCGGTACCCGTACTCGCGCCAAGCCCGACGAGCGCACCTAGTTGCTTCGCGTCAATAACCTCGCAACCGTTGATCCAGGTCAGGCAGTCGTAGCGACCGCCGAGGTCGGACCGCTCGGCCAGCTTCCCGATCAGGTCAGCGACGACGAGCCTGGCGACCATCACGCCGGCATTGCCGTCGGCGTCAAGCTGGAAGCGCACGACGCGGCGCTCGGCGAGTGCCCTGGCAAGGCAGATCCCGGTCGGCCCTGCGCCGGCCCTGAGCGGCAGGCCGGCAGGCGCCGAGCGCAGCTTCCCGAGTTGCTCGGCTACTAGCCTGATCGTCTCGCCACCTTGCCCCTGCTGCCCGGTCAGGTCAGCCACGCGTGCGGCCAGCGTGCCCGCGGCCGGCCGGCTGACCTTCAGCCGGGACAGCCCGGCAGCGAGCGCTCCTGGCGCGAGCAAGCGAGGCAGTTCGTCGAGTACCCCCACCGGCCTCTGGGCGCCGCTGCCGCGCGTGAGCCCGATCAGGGTCAGCGCGGCGTTCAGGTAATTCGCGCAGAACAACTGCTGCTGATGGCTTATCCCTGTCCAGTCAACCATCGCCATGACGAGGTTCGTCGCACGGGCCGGGCTGGCAGTTGACAACGGGTCATAATGCGCGCCCGAGTCGGCGAAATCTTCGTGAGTGGCACCGGAACTCAGACATTCGCTGGCCACGAGCGCGGACGTATCTCCGGCCAGGTCGATGACGATGACTGTCTTCCTGTGCTGAATGGCCGCTAGCACCAGGTCGCGGCCGGTCGCCGTGGCCTCGGCCAGGCCTGAGCTGGTGCAAAGTACCCCGGATTCCGCCTCCTTCCAGGTGATCGCGGCCCTGATGCCTCTGCTGGTGTCGATGCCCACGCAGCAGCCGTCGCGAGTCGCAACCTCCCCTCGTCGCAACGTCGCGGCCAGATAGCGGTTCCTCGCCGCCACCAGCCCGCCAGGACGGTAAACCCAGTTTCGCTTGCGCCGTCCGAGCCACCCGATCAGCGCCGTCTCCGCCGCTGCTGCTCCTAGCGCCAAAGGAAGCTGACCGGGCAGCCATCGTGGCCAGGTCGCGGCAACCTCAGGCATGCGCCTGACTCTGGCCAGCAGCGGCCCTTGCCCCGATAGGTGCCGCAGCACCAGGCTTCCGCCGGCCAGGTAGCCGGCCAAAGCGGGCCTGGCCCCGATCGCGAGCACCCAGCCGAGTCCTGCCGCTGCGGGCAGCGCCAGCCAGAGCGGCCGCCACCGGCTCATCCGGCCGATCACCAGGCAGCAAATAACGGCGATCAGCGTGACCTGAGCGAACGCGAGCTGAATAAGCAGAGCTACTAGCGCCAGCCCGGCGGCTAAGTCGCGACGCGGAAAGATTTCACCTGGTAAAAACTGGTTGAATCGGGAAGATATCTGGCCATCATGATCGGCCCAATAGTCCGGCATAACGGCAAAAGATAGTACCTGCGACCGACCGGGATAGCACGTTCAGTGAACCCGCAGCGAAAAGGCGTGTTACTGCGTGAAAGTGACCTGGCCGCCGAACTGGGGCGGAGCGCCCTGGGCAGCCATCGAGCCCGCGGTGTCATCGAAGGCATCGGCGGCAGCAAGCGCGCTGACCGGCGAGCCGTCCGCTGGCGAGTCGATCACGATCCTGAACAGGTCAGGACGGAGCGCCGCGACGGTGAGCGCTACAGGACGGCCTCCGGTCCGGTCATCGAAGCGGACGGTCACCATAGCTGCCGGCTGACCCGCACGGAGCCTGAGACCCCTCGCGACCGACGAAGGGGGCGGCTGCATTTCCAGGTGCAGGGCGACTGGCTGGCCAAGTAGCGCCACCTCGCTATTCGGAGGGCCGAGACTAAGCAGTACGTCGGAAGGCTGGCCAGCAGCCGAGCCGGCGGGTGGCTCCACCTTGGCCGCCGCCTCAGGGGTGAGATAGGTAGTCGAGACGGCGGCTGGATCACCGTTGACCGACCAGTGGCACTTGACAACGCAGATTGACTCAGCCGCGGCCGCGCCGAGCACCCAGCCGATGTCCTCTGGCACCCGGCGCCAGGAGACCTTGCGACCGCGGCAGGTGACCTCGCTGCCCATCGGATCGACGCGAGCGCCAAGCTTCGGCACCCCGGTCATCGCGACGACGTACTCGGCTGGACTGGCACGGTAAAGCTGCCCGTCCGGAAGTTGCCTGATCAGGTGCCTGGCTGCCAGTTCACGTACGGCGGCCTCGACCTGGGCTGGCCTGACGTTGTAGCGGCGTGCCAGCGCGCTTGGCCTGGGCAGCCGCCAGCCCGGCTCGTGATGCACCAGAGCAGCCGCAAGGCGATCAGCCAGCACTCCAGCGACGTCCTGCTTATCGTCGCCGGGGTAAGTCACTGGACGCCCTCCGCCCGTATCGTCGTTGGATCGATACCAGTTCTAAGTAGCGGACGTGACTGGAAGCTGAACTACGGGTAATGCGTCGCGCAACGAAGTCCTGCGAACGGTCGACAAAATCGCGCGGATCGCGACCGCCGATCCGGCCGCCGCAGCCGTCAAGACTCCGAATGGCGCCTTGACCGCCAGATAATGACGCGCCCGACGATGATGATCAGGAGCACGAAGATCATCAGCAGCAAGGCAGCGTCGTACGAGAGGTCCACAGACGCCGGATAGATGCTCTGGTAAAAGCTCCAGATCGGATTGGTGAGGTAGCCGATCGGTGAGTTCGTCAGGTGACCGGTCGGGTTCTGATCGCTCCAGCCCACGGTGACAAGCAACGGCGCCGTCTCGCCGACAGCGATAGCCATTGCGATCAGCACGCCAGTGACGATCCCCGGCGTCGCCGACTTGAGAACGATCTTGCGCAGCGTCCAGCTAGCGGGGATGCCGAGTGCTTCCGCGCCCTCCCTGTAGGAGGTCGGCACTTGGGCCAGCGAGGACTCCGTGGCCTTAGTGATGTAAGGAATCGAGATGATCGAAAGCACTATCCAGCCGGCGACCAGGGAGAAACCCCAGTGCAAGCCGATCACCAGGGCAACATAGCCGCAGTAGCCGAGCACGATTGACGGGATGCCTGCCAGCACCTCGTAGGCACCCCGCAAGACGCCCCGGCTCCGGCCGCGCGCGAACTCGCCGAGGTACAAGCCGGTCATGATGCTGATACTGCCGCCGATCACCAGCACGCCGATCGCCAGCAAGGCGGTGCCGAGAATGGCGTTCTCCAGGCCGCCGCCGTTGCCCGTCGTGTCCGTGGTCAGCACGCTGAAGCTGAAGTGCGGCACGGCCCGCACGATGATTCCGAGAACGAGCCAGATCGTTGGCACGATCACCAGCGCCAGACCAAGAAAACACAGCACCCAGAACACGGCGTTGCCAACCCGCCTGTGCATGGGAACAGGCGGCCATTCGAAGCTGGCGGTCGTGCCCTGGCCAGGCGGGACGACCTCGGAGCTACTCGTGCTCGCCACGGCTACAGCCCTCTCCCGACAGGCAGCGCGGTACCAGACACCTTTCGGACAAGCAATCGCGCGGCGATGTTGGCAGCCAAGGTGATGATCATGAGTACGACGGCGACCTCCGCGAGGGTACGCAACTCGAAACCGCTCGCGTCGCTGAACGCCTGGTCGATCTGGTTAACGATGGTCGCCGAGATCGTCGTCATCGCTCCGTAAATGTTGCCAGGAATCGCGCCTAGCGCGAACCCGCACGTCATGGCCACGGCCATGGTTTCACCTAGCGCACGGCCAAGTCCGAGCACGATCGCGCCGACAATGCCCGCGCCTACCCAGGGCAGCGTCACCCTTCTGGCGGTCTGCGAGTCAGACATGCCAAGCGCTATCGCTCCCTCGCGCGGCAGGATCGGCACCTGACGGATCAGGTCACGGCTGGTGGCGGCCACGATCGGGATAACCATTACGGCGAGGATCAACCCGGAGACCAGTTCGCCAAGACCGTTCCCCGTAGCGCCGGCGAAGTAACTGAACGGCGGCACGTCTGGCATGTTCCTTGCGATGAAGGGAGCGATGTCGTGCGCGATGAACGGGCCGAAGGTCAGGGCTCCCCACAGGCCCACGATCACGCTTGGCACCCCGGCAAGCAGTTCGAGGAAGACTCCGACCAGGTTGGCGAGCCGCCTGGGCAGTCGCTCGACGATGAACAAGGCAGCGCCAAGCGACACAGGAACGGCGATGATCAGTGCGATTGCCGAGGTGACCAGCGTGCCGACGACGTCGGGAAGAACGCCGAACTGCTGCCCGGAGAGATGCTGGACGCCGCCGGCATTCGTGAGCGTCGAGTTATAGCTGCCGACGTTCCACACGCTTGAGGTGAAGAACGACAAGCCGTTGAACTTGATCGCCGGCAGCGCCTTCACGAGCAAGGTGATCAGCACGAAGGCCAGCGCAACGGCCGGAAGCAGCGCGAACACGAAGCCGATCCGGCGAGTTACCTGGTCACCGCTCAGTAGCCCGCCGAGCCGGCGGGGGGCCGGGACTGTGCCCGGTCCCCCGTCGGCCGACGAGGCAGATGCCTGCGAGGCCATCTGATTAGCTGCCGATCTTCGAAATGAGCGCGTCAGACTTCGCGACCACGCTCGCGGGCAGCGGCTGGAAGTTGACCGCGTCGAGATAGTCGGAGCCGCTCTGGCCGGTGGTTACCGCCCAGTGCAGGATCGCCCTGATGTCCTCGGCCACGTCACCGTTGCTCTGGCTGGTCTTGACGATCGCATACTCGTAGTTGATGATCGGGTAGCCGTCCGATGCCGGACCGTACTCCATCGAGATGGCCTCATTGGCCGGCGTGTTTGCGGTGAACGAGTTGGCCTCGGCCGAGATCGTGGCCGAGGTCGGCTGGACGAACTTGCCTGCCTTGTTCTCGAGCGAAGCCGTGCCGAGCCCGGCGGACTGCGTCTTGCTCAGGTAGCTGATGCCGATGTAGGCGATGCAACCCTTGTTGGCAGCGCAGCCGGCGACCATGCCGCTGTTCCCTGTCTCGGCCAGCGCGCCAGACACCGAAGGCCAGTTGACGGTCGTGTTGACATTGCTCGATGACCAGACGCTCGGGTCCGAGGCGTTCAGGTAGGTGGTGAACAGGAACGTGTCCCCTGACCCGTCTGCGCGGTGCAGCGGGATGATCTTCAGGTTGGGCAGCGAGACACCGGGGTTGATCTTCTTGATCGCCGGGTCATCCCAGTTGGTGATCTTGCCTGAGTAGATCTCAGCCAGCACAGGACCGCTCATGTTGAGGTGCTTGACGCCTGGCAGGTTGTAGTTGATCTGCTGGGCCGAGATCGCCAGCGCGATGTTCAGCAGGCCTGGGTACTGCGACATGTCGGCGCTCGACAGGTAGGCGTCAGATGCGCCGATGTCCACAGTTCCGCTTGCGGCGTCAGAAATGCCGATGCCTGAACCGGTAGGCCCGGTAGTGATCGTGGTGATGGGGTCGCCAGAGGAGTTGACAAACTGCTTCTGATAGGCCGCAGCCCAGGTGCCGAACAACGGGAACAAAAGCGTGCTGCCGGTCTCGGTGACTACCTCCGGCGTCTTGGACGGAGATGAAGGCAGCGCCGGGCCGACCATCTTCGCTGAGGTCGTCGTGGACGACGTTGATGAACCTGAGTTCGTTGAATTACTACTGCAAGCTGCCGCGAGCACAGCCAGCGGGACCAGTGCGGCCGCCGTTGCCAAGCGGGTTCGGTTGGTCACCGGGGAATACTCCTTTAGTTAAGCACGCTTACGCATGCGGTAGACGACTCGCACGCGTCTGCGTGCGATGAGTGCCGCGCCTCACGACGCGGTTCTTGCGCCCGCGCGGGAGGATGCCGCCTCTCGCGCGGGTGGTCTGTTAACCGAAGTGCCCGCTGATGTATTCGGCGGTCTCCTTCTCCTCGGGCTGCTCGAAAAGCTGGGCAGTCTCGCCGTGCTCGACCAGACGGCCCTTGTTCAAGAACATGGTCCACTTCGCTACCCGGCTGGCCTGGGCCAGATTGTGGGTCACGATCACCACGGTGATCTTGGGCACCAGGGTCTTGAGCAGCGCCTCGATGGAGGCGGTAGCGACCGGGTCAAGCGAGGACGTCGGCTCGTCGAGCAGGAGCACGTCTGGCTCGACCGCGAGGGCACGTGCGAGGCAAAGCAACTGCTGCTGACCGCCTGAGAGCCGGAACGGCGAGTCCTTGAGACGCTCGTGCACGGCATCCCACAGGCCAACCTCGGCCAGCCGGTCCTTGACGATTGCCCGCATCCCGTCCTTGCTGGCCATCCGGTGCGCTCGCACCCCGGCGATGACGTTGTCAGCTATCGACATCGGGAACGGGTTCGGCCGCTGAAACAACATTCCGACGCGACGACGCAAGGACATCACGTCGACCCTGGGATCCCAGATGCTTCGGCTGTCAAGCAGCACGTCGCCGGCGTGCCGGTAGCCAGTCACCTTGTCGTTCATCCGGTTAAAGGTGCGCAGCAGGGTGCTCTTGCCTGAACCGGTCGGCCCGATCAGCGCCGTGATGGCACCGCGGTGAACGCTCGTGTTGATGTTGCTCAAGATCGTGCGCTGCCCGAAGCCGAGCGTCAGGTCGACCGCCTTGAGCGCCATGAGCCCTTCTGCGGGACCGACCGCGAGGTCGGTTTGCCTGACTGGAGCAGTAGCGCCACCTGGCAGGTCTGGTGACGGCTCCCGGCCAGCTTCGATAGACATTTGGCTCTCCGCATCATGGCGTGTCTCGTCGCGAATCCGCCGCGCCCGCTGGGCGGACAAGATTCTTTCTATGCGATCAAAATGACGCGCAATTGAACGCGGGGTTAGGGCAAGGAAACTCGGGGCATACGGACGCCGACCGCTCGCTGTCCGCGAGCATGCGGTTACAGCGAGTCTGAGAAATTCCCGATTTTTCGCTCGGAGAAACCTGAATCTTTGAGCGCATTTGTCATCAATCAGGCAGGTTCGTTGCGATAACCCTGCCGTCCAGCACGAACGAACTCCGAACTGAGTCCCGGTGATGACGACGGCAAGCCCAGGTGCGGAAGCCCGCTGAGTGCCAGACCAGCCACCCGACTGATCCGGCACCCAGCGCTGACCGTCTGCTTAGACCGCGAGTTCCAGTTCGGCGATCTTGCCGGTTTCGGCGGACACAAGCTGTTCAGCACTCAGGCCGCCTGGCGCGAGCACGCGCACCGTCCAGTCACCTGGCGCGGCGTAGAAGGTGAAGCCGCCGTCCTCGCCGAGCGGTACTTCAGCCACGAACTCGCCGTCGGAGTTGAGCAGCCTGACGTAGCCAGTCGATACCGGGGTGCCGTCCTTGGTGACCAGGCCCGCCACGACTGCCTGGCCACCGGGGCCGTCCTTGACCTTGATGCCGCCAGCGGGCGCGCCGCAGCCGCTCGCTGACGCCTGCTCAGGTACTTGCTCTACCGTGCTCACTTTCCGTCCCCGAGTTCGATCGGCACACCGACCAGCGAACCGTACTCGGTCCACGAGCCGTCGTAGTTCTTCACGTTCGCCTGCCCGAGAAGCTCGTGCAGCACGAACCAGGTGTGCGCGGACCGCTCGCCGATCCTGCAGTAGGCGATGGTGTCCTTGCCGAAGTCGAGACCTGCCTCGTCGCCGTACAGGGCACGGAGGTCGTCGTCGGTCTTGAATGTGCCGTCCTCCTGAGCCGCCTTCGACCAGGGCACGTTCTTGGCGGTGGGGACGTGACCGCCGCGCTGCGCCTGCTCCTGCGGCAGGTGCGCAGGAGCGAGCAGACGGCCGGCGAACTCGTCTGGCGAGCGCACGTCGACCAGGTTGAGCACGCCGATCGCGGCAACCACGTCGTCGCGGAAGGCGCGGATGGCCAGGTCCTGATCTTGTGCGTGGTACTGCGTTGTCTCGCGGTGCGGTACCTCGGTCACCATGTCTCGGGACTCGAGCTCCCACTTCTTGCGGCCGCCGTCGAGCAGCTTGACGTTCTGGTGACCGTACAGCTTGAAGTACCAGTACGCATAGGCGGCGAACCAGTTATTGTTGCCGCCGTAGAGGATCACCGTGTCGTCATTGGAGATCCCGCGCTCGGAGAGCAGCTTCGCGAAACCCTCCCTGTCAACGAAGTCCCTGCGCACCGGGTCTTGCAGGTCCTTCTTCCAGTCGATCTTGACGGCACCCTTGATGTGCCCCTTGTCGTACGCGCTTGTGTCCTCGTCGACCTCGACGAGAACGACCCCAGGGTCACCGAGATGCTCGGCCACCCAGTCAGCGTCTACGAGAACATCAGAACGGCTCATTGCTTCATTCTCCTTGTCAGCTCTGCCCGGCATCCAGACTCTGCCTGCCGGGCATCATGCGTCGGATGAGCAGGTACATCTCGCAGCCCAGGCAGAGGCCGAAGGCTCCGTTCAAGAACGCGGCGACCAGCGCAAGAGCCGTCGCCGCGATACCGAGACCAGCGATCCCGGCCGCGTAACCAATCACGCCGATGAGCGCGAACCCCAGGCCGACGCCTTGCGCGAACCTCGGCGGAGCCTCCGCCTCAAGCTCCTCTGGCGGGCCGAGCCTCGGCCTGACGAGGTAGCGGTAAACCAGTCCGTAAGGCGCATATTTCAGGCCGAAGATCACGCCGATAGCGAAGACGAGCGCCTGGGCCGCCAGCACCCACGCGCTGCTGGTGATCAGCACCGCAAGCAGCACCGCGGTCGTGATCAGCGCGCCGAACCTTGGGCCCCTCGGGTCAATGCCCATGAGCGCTCCTTCCCGTGGGTCAAGCCGCCCTGGCTCGATCCCGGACGATCTCAACTAGACTGCGGGCTGACGATGCGGAAATAGTCGCGCGGTTAGAGGGCCGCGTGAAGCCGACCGTAATCGACGACCCGGCGCCTCGTCAGCCCGGGCTCGTAAGCTGCGTGTCGGCTCATCACGAGTTTCCTATTTTCTACGTAGGAAATTCTATCATCGCGCCAAGCGCGGCGATAACGTCGGCTTTCCTCGGCTGCCCGCTGGCGCGGTGCGTGACTTGCCCATCGGGTCCAAGCACAAACGTTGTCGGGGTTCGCCTCACATCCAGGCGCCGCACCAGGTCAAGTCTCGACTCGGCGTCGATCTCGACGTGCCGCACACCGTCGACCATCCTCGCGACCTCGCCGAGCACCTGCCGCGTCGCACGACACGGCGCGCAGAAAGCGGTAGAGAACTGCACCAAGGTGGCCCTCTGCCCCAGTGACTCACCGAGATCGGCGCTGCTCAGTTCACCGACGGCTGCCGCCCCGGCAGCGGACCCGCCGCCGACCTGAACGTCCTGGCCCG
>DATJLT010000302.1:0-3677 GCA_035509195.1 Streptosporangiaceae bacterium
CAACAGCATGAACAAGCCACCGTTGTCACCAGGAACCCCACACAAACAGCATCAACGAGCCAACGATGCGCCTGCGCGGACATTACGGGCGATTTGTCCCCAGGCGGACGCCGCCGAGGCCACCGAGGCCGCGGAGCCGGCGAGGCCGCCGAGCCGCGGAGGCCGGCGAAACCGGAAGGCCGGCTTATGACAGCATCCTCGGTCCCAACCAGCTAGGGAGCGAAGACCGCCAGCGGCTGCAACTCTGCTTCGCGCTCGGCCACGAGGGCCACGAGCTCCCCGTCAGGACCGAACGCGGCGATGGGCTGCCCTGGCACGTCAGCGTCGCCGGACGCCGCGACCTCGGCCTCCACCCCAGACGCCGCAGCCCCAGACGGCACCGGGCCGGCCATGGTCGGCTCCATGCGCAGCCGCGCCCCGTGCGACACCAGCCTGGCCTGGTCCGCGTCGAGCCGCATGCTGGGAAACGCCGCCGCCGCGGCCTTGGCCAGCGGTACCAGCTCAAAACGCGAAGCGAGCTGGTCAAGGGTCCGTGCGGCCTCGATGCGGTAGGGCCCGACCCTGGTGCGCCGCAGCGCGGTCAGGTGCCCGCCGGTTCCGAGCGCGGCGCCAAGGTCACGGGCGATGGCCCTGATATACGTCCCGCTCGAGCAGGTCACGAAGACATCGATGTCAAGCAGCGATCCGGCCTGCCGGACATCAAGCAGGTCGAGCCGCCAAACGGTCACGGTGCGAGCCTTCAGCTCGGGCGCCGCCCCCGACCTGGTCAGGTGGTATGCCCGTTGCCCGTTCACTTTGATCGCGCTGACCTTGGGCGGCACCTGGCTGATCTCACCGGTCAGCGCGGACAGCGCTGCGGCAAGCTCAGCCGAGGACACCGAGGAGGCCGGCCTGGCACCGGGAGACGCGGGGAGTACCTCGCCCTCGGCATCGTCTGTGACTGTCGACTCGCCGAGCCTGATCGTCGCCGAATAGTCCTTCTCGGTCAGCGACAGGTGACCGAGAAGCCGCGTAGCCTTCTCGATCCCGATCACGAGCACGCCTGTGGCCATCGGATCGAGGGTCCCGGCATGACCGACTCGCCTGGTACCAGCTAGCTTCCTGATCCGCGCCACGACATCGTGCGACGTCATCCCTGGCGACTTATCGACCAGCACCAAACCGGACTCCGGCACTAACGGAACGTCCCCGGCGACAGCGGTCGTAGCATATGTTGTCATAATTCATCACCTTCATCGGACTCGTCCGCGGTGCGGTACGGGTTCCGCTCCCCCGCGTAGGCGGCGCCAGCCCTGGAAGCTGCCAGTTCGGCGTCGGCTCTCTTTGCCTTGGCCACCAGATCCTCGATCGACTTCGCGCCCTCGGGCAGGAAGTCGCGCTCGAACGTTATCGATGGCGTGTGCTTGAGGCCGGTCTGCCTGCCGACCTCAGAGCGTATTATTCCGGTCGCGCTGGCCAGGGCGACCGCACTCGCCGCGGCTTCCTCGTCTGACCCGTAGACCGTGTAGAACACCGTAGCGTCACGCAGGTCACCCGTCACCCGGGTATCTGTGATCGTCACGAAACCAAGCCGGGGGTCTTTGACGCGCCGTTCCAGCATTTCAGCGACGATCTGGGTAATCCGTTCACCTAGCCGTCTCGCTCTCGCCGGATCCATTAGAGTTCACTCCCCCACATCATTCATCAGACGCTGTATTAAACAAGCGCTGTCTCGCCGACAGCAACTCGATACCTGGGCGTGTCGCGACAAATCGCTCGCACGCCTCAAGTACCTCCACGGCGTGCGTCGCCGTGGAGGTCGCCACGGCGACGCCGATCTCCGTCCGGCGATGAAGATCCAGGTACCCCGTCTCTGCCACGGCAAGCAAGGGAAACTTCCTGTGCACCTCGGCGATCAGCGGCCGCACCGCGGAACGCTTCTGCTTTAGCGACCGCACGTCGCCGAGTAGCACGTCAAGAGTCAGCGCTCCGACGTACACGACACCTGCCCGCCTAAGTGAACGCTCACGTACGAGGCTTCTCCCGCATCTCGAAGGTCTCGATGACATCGCCGATCTTGATGTCGCCGTACCCGACTCCGATACCGCACTCGAAGCCCTCGCGGACCTCGGTCGCGTCTTCCTTGAAGCGGCGCAGCGACTCGATGCTCAGGTTCTCCTGAACGACGACGCCGTCCCTGACCAGGCGAGCCCGGCTGTTCCTCGTGATCGTGCCCGACCTGACGATGCAGCCGGCCACGTTGCCGATCCTCGGCACGCGGAACACCTCGCGCACCTCGGCGGTACCGAGCTGGGCTTCCTCGAACTCGGGCTTCAGCATGCCCTTGAGCGCGGCTTCGATCTCCTCGATGGCCTGGTAGATGATCGAGTAGTACCTGATGTCCACGCCCTCGCGCTGAGCCAGCTCGCCCGCACGTCCAGCCGGCCGGACGTTGAAGCCGATGATCACCGCGTCTGACGCGATCGCCAGGTTGACGTCGTCCTGCGTGATCGCGCCGACACCGCGGCCGATGACGCGCAGCACGACCTCTTCGCCGACGTCGATCTTGAGCAGGGCATCTTCCAGCGCCTCGACGGAACCGCTCACGTCACCCTTGATGATCAGGAGCAGTTCCTCGCGGGCACCCGACTTGAGCGCCGACTCGAGGTCCTCGAGCGTGACACGCGGCCGCCGCTGCGCGAACTGAGCGGTGCGCTCGCGCGCCTCACGCCGCTCGGCGATCTGCCGCGCCACCCGGTCGTCATCGACGACGAGGAAGTTGTCACCGGCATCTGGCACCGCGGTCAGGCCAAGCACGAGCACCGGCCGCGAAGGCGGTGCTTCGGAAACCTGATCGCCGTTCTCGTCGAGCATCGCCCTGACACGGCCGTAGGCCTCGCCGGTGACGATCGAGTCGCCGACCTTGAGCGTGCCTCGCTGCACGAGCACGGTAGCGACCGGGCCGCGGCCCTTGTCAAGGTGCGCTTCTATCGCCACGCCCTGAGCCTGCTGATGCGGGTTGGCCCGCAGGTCAAGCTCGGCGTCAGCGGTAAGGATCACAGCCTCGAGCAGCGCCTCGATACCGGTGCCGTTGCGCGCCGACACATCGACGAACAGCGACTCGCCGCCGAACTCCTCAGCGATGAGCCCGTACTCGGTAAGCTGCGCCCGCACCCGAGCCGGGTCGGCGCCCTCCTTGTCGACCTTGTTGACCGCGACCACGATTGGCACGCCCGCCGCCTGGGCGTGGTTCAGCGCCTCGGTCGTCTGCGGCTTCACGCCGTCGTCGGCGGCGACCACGAGGATCACCAGGTCAGTGGTCTCCGCACCACGGGCACGCATGGCGGTGAACGCCTCGTGACCAGGGGTGTCGATGAACGTGATCGTCCGATCCTGCCCGTCGACCGCGGTGGTGACCTGGTACGCGCCGATGTGCTGCGTGATGCCGCCAGCTTCGTGCGCGACGACGTTGGTGTGCCTGATCGCGTCGAGCAGCTTGGTCTTGCCGTGGTCGACGTGACCCATGACGGTCACCACAGGCGGCCTGGCCTTGAGGTCTTCCTCGCCGCCCTCGTCCTCGCCGAACTCGATGTCGAACGTCTCGAGCAGTTCCCTGTCCTCCTCTTCAGGAGAGACAACCTGCACGTTGAAGTTCAGTTCGGCGCCGAGTAGCTGCAGCGTCTCGTCGTTCACCGACT
>DATJLT010000303.1:0-2688 GCA_035509195.1 Streptosporangiaceae bacterium
TGGAGCAGAAGGAAAAACGGCCGGTGTCTGAGACTACGGCGGCGCACAGGTGGCTGGAAGAGGTATATGACCCGGTCGTCGCCGCGATCCCCGCCGGGCTTCGCGGCCGGCTGGCGCCGCCAGAGATCTTTCACGAGATCCTCGAGCACAGGTGGTATCTGTCAGAGGAAGCCGGGCGCGACGTGGGTACCACGGCAGCGGCCCGATCGTACTTCGCGACCGTGCTGCCGCAAGTGCCGCAGGCGATCGTCGGCGATGAAACCGCGGAAGAGGTCGCTTCATGACGGGTGAGCGCTGGTGGCAAGGGGCAGTGCTCTATCAGGTCTACGTCAGGTCGTTCTCTGACAGCAACGGCGACGGGTTCGGCGATCTGCCAGGGCTGACCGCGCGGCTTCCTTACCTGGACTGGCTGGGGATCGACGGGATCTGGCTGTCACCGACGATGCCATCGCCCGACCGGGACTGGGGCTACGACGTCAGCGACTACCTGGGAGTACACCAGGACTTCGGCACTCTGGCTGACCTTGACGCGCTGATCGGCGAGGCCGCAAGGCTCGGCATCAAGGTGCTGCTCGACCTGGTGCCTAATCACACCAGCTCGGCTCATCCTTGGTTCGTTGACGCGGCCAGCGATCCAGCCAGCGCGCACCGCGATTATTACGTCTGGGCCGCGCCCAGGGCGAGCGGGGGGCCGCCGAATAACTGGGTGGACTTCACCGGGAGCCCGGCGTGGGCGTTCGACACTGCCAGCGGACAGTACTACCTGCATAACTACCTGCCTGAGCAGCCGGATCTCAACTGGTGGGAACCGGCTGTCCACCGCGAGTTCCGCGAGATCATCGAATTCTGGTTCGGGCGGGGCGTCGCCGGGTTCCGTATCGACGTCGCCCACGGGCTCTATAAGGACGCGAAGCTGCGGGACGACCCGCCGAATCCGGACCCAGGCCCGCTGACCGGGCGGCACGCGGTGCGGCATGTCTACAGCGCGAACCGGCAGGAAACACACGAGGTTTACCGTGAGTGGCGGTCGATTGCCGAACGGTACTCACCGCCGAGACTGCTGCTCGGAGAAACCTGGACCGGTGACTTCGACGCGCTCGCCTCCTACTACGGCGACGACGACGAACTCCATCTCGGGTTCAACATCCCTTTCATCTTCGCCGCGTTTTCAGCGCCCGGCCTGTCCGACGTGGTGCGGTCCACGCTGGCCAGCTTGCCTGCTGGCGCCTGCCCGGTCTGGACGGCGTCCAATCATGACGCTGGCCGGTTCCCTGCCCGGTGGTGCCGGGACGATCCGCGACTGACACGGCTGGCGCTCACGCTGCTGATGACGTTGCCAGGCACGACGGTGCTTTACTACGGCGACGAGATCGGGATGACCGACGTTGCCGTGCCAGCCGCCCTCCGCCGGGATCCGATGTCGCTTGACCTGCCACCTGACCAGAACCGGGACAGGTGCCGCACGCCAATGCAGTGGGATACGTCGGCGCACGGGGGCTTCAGCCCCGCCCTGGCGGTACCTTGGCTGCCGCCAGGGGACTTCGCCGGATGCAACGTGGCCGGCCAGCGGGAAGATCCTGGCTCTGTGCTGTCGTACTGTCGCGAGCTGATCGAGTTGCGGAAGGACAGGATCGGAGCCGACCTTGGTTACACCGTCCTGCCCGCACCAGAGGGGGTCTGGTGCTACGCGGCCGGGTCGGTTCTTGTCGCCGCGAACTTCGGTGATCATCGGGCCGACCTGCGGGGCTTCGCGTCGGGCACGGTGCTGCTTTCTAGCCAGGGCAAGGCCGGGGGTGACTTGCTTTCGCTGGCACCTGGCGAAGCTGTGGTCGCTTCTCGCGCCTGAGGCGTTCATTGTCAGTGGACTTCGGTAGGTTCCTGACATGACTAGTGCGCCGATTATTCTGGTACCTGGATTCTGGCTGGGCGCGTGGGCGTGGGATGAGGTCGCCACCGCACTGCGCGCGAGCGGGCATGACGTGACCGCGCTCACGCTGCCAGGACTCGAGTCGGCCGAGGCCGACCGGTCCAAGATCACGCTGGCCGATCACGCGGACGCGATCTGCGCGGCCGTCGAGGCCGCGGGCGTTCCCGTGGTGCTGGCCGTGCACAGCGGAACCGGGCTGTCCGGCTACTCAGCGAGCGACAGGATCGCCAGCCGGCTCGCCGCGATGGTGTACGTCGACTCGGCTCCGGCGAGCGGCCCGATCAACCGTGACTTCGAGGGCACGGAATGGCCGTTGCCGACCTGGGAAGACCTCGACGAGAACCTCGACGGCCTGAGCGAGGAACAGCTCGATACCTTCCGCCGCCGCGCCGTGCCAGAGCCGGCCGGCGCCCTGCGCGACGAGCCCGAGCGCAATAACGACGCACGAAAGGACGTGCCGTCGTTCATGATCTGCACCGGCGCTAGCTCTGACCAGGTCAAGGCCTGGATCCCAGACGGCTGGACGTGGCTCGGCGGTCTCGCCGAGCTCCGCGACGTCACCTACTACGATCTGCCCACGAGTCACTGGCCGATGTGGTCACGACCCGCCGAACTGGCCGGCCTCCTCGGCGACATCGCCGACCGCTTCCCCGCCGCCTAGCTACTCCCGCCATCCCGCCCCCCCCCGACCCGCGCCCCGGCACCCCCCGCACCCCCGACCCGCACCGCCGCACCCCGGCACCCCCGCACCCCCGACCCGC
>DATJLT010000304.1:0-2099 GCA_035509195.1 Streptosporangiaceae bacterium
TGCTCAAGAAGCTCCCGGTAGGCGGCGACCACGTCCTCGACGTCGGCCGGGAACGGGTGCTCGGGAGCCAGTCGGTAGTCCAGCGAGATGGCGGGAATCCCGGTTCTGATGACCAGGCCAGCGGTGAGGCCGAGCGCCGTCCGGGGAGAGCCGACCACGTGCGACCCGCCGTGGAGGTAGAGCAGGGTTCCGGAGCCGGCTCCGGTGTCCGGGCTGATGCGCAGCGCGGGACGTCCGCCTAGCGACGTCTCGTGCACCTGGATGCCCTCGGGCACCGGCAGCGCGTTCATCAGCTTTGCGAAGTTCTCGCGGATCTCGCCGACGGACTGCTCGGACCCGACGCCGGTGCCGCGCAGCTGCGCGTCGAGTCGTTCGCGCTGGAGTATGGACATCGTCTTCCTTCCGTTCGGGGGTTGATGCGGCTACAGTATATGCCATGGCAGATAATGCAAAGGAAGATTGTGTTGACCTTGACACGGTGTTTACCGACCTCGTCCGCGTGGAGACGCGGCTCTACAACGCGGTCGCCGAGCGTGTGAAGGCGGAGGCCGGCGTCGGAGCCGGGCACTTTGAGCTGCTGCGCTACGTCCGCGATCACGCGGACGCACGCGTCGCGGACCTTGCCTCCGCATTCGCGATCGGCGTCGGGACGACCAGCAAGATCGTTGACCGCATGGAGAAGGAGGGCTGGCTGGAGCGCCGCCCGAATCCGGCGAACCGGCGCTCGTCCCTTCTCGCGCTGACCCCGGCGGGCGAGTCGGCCGTGTCCCGGGCAGAGCCCGCATGGCAGGGAGCGATCCAGGAGATTCTCGGCGGGGCCGTCACTCCTGATGAGCTGGCGGCCCTTTCACTGACCCTCGACGCCCTGCGCTCGGAACTTGAGCGACGCCACTTGGGGCTCCCGACCGGATGAGGCGAATCTGCCCAGCGCGGAAGCGGACGACGATGACCGCAGCCGGGGCTCGGATACGCGAGATTCCGACCTGTCGGCTATATCCTTATCTTCGCAATTAGCCCGATCGCCAGTTCCAACGCGGAGGCTCTCGACCACTGTGACACGCACAGCGGAACTGACCAGGGACACTAAGCCTGCGAAGGCCGAGGGCAAGCCCCTCGAAGCTAAGCCCGTCTGCGCGGGAAGGGCGGCCCGCGCTATCGTCTTGGACGGCCGCGCGGTCCGCGACGCCATCGAGGCGGTCCTGGCCGCGCCGCAAGATTCGCGCGAGGTCGCGCGACGCGCGTACAACGTGGTGCGCGATCAGCTTGTCGCCAGCGAGCTAGACACGATGCCGGTGGACCGGCTCCGGGAGCTCATCCGCGGCCGGGTCACGTTCGCGCCTGTCAGGGATGCCGGCCTTGACACAGTCGGCGCGGTCCTCGCGGCTGGCGTAGAAGGGCTCGAGCGAATCGGCCGGGTACGCCGCAGGACGGCCAGGCGGATCATCGCCGCCGCATCGCTGATGCGGGATTCGGTCGAGGGGAACACGCGCGTCCGCATCGACCCGGATGCCCGCACCCCGGAGCAGACCGCGCTCATTGCCGCGCTGCGCCGCTACGAACGCACGAGATCGCTGATGAAGGGCCCGGACCTGAGCCCGCTAGCAGGTGAGCTCGGGCGGTACCTCGATCCGGCGGCACGCGGCGCGAGCCGCCGAAGAATGCTCTTCACATTCTCCCAGAGCAAGAAGCAGGAAGCTCGTGAAGCACTCGCCCAGCTAGAGGCCACCCTGAGTGCCAAGCAAGTCACCGTGGCACGCAAACGCCTGTCCAGAGCGGGGGCTGAGCTAGACAAGGCCGAAAAGACGCAGAAGGCTGCCCGGCTATGGAGCGATTACCTTGCCCGCCCGGTCACCTACAACGGCCTGCTGATCGAGGTAGGGAAACTCGACCCGGTCAGGGAGGCCGGCCAGGGCTTCCTGCCCGCCGAAATCGCGGAGCAAGTCCGGGTGTTTCCCCTCGACCAGTCCCGCCTCAAGACATCGCTGCGTGGCTACCAGGCGTTCGGCGCGAAGTTCGCGTTGGTTCAGGAGCGGGTGATCCTCGGCGACGAGATGGGCCTCGGCAAGACGATGCAGTCGCTCGCCGCGATGTGTCACCTG
>DATJLT010000305.1:0-6894 GCA_035509195.1 Streptosporangiaceae bacterium
TGCGTCGACTAGGCCCGAGCCTTTGTCGAATAGCGCTGGCTGAACACGGTGGCCCACTGTCACCATATCGACAGCACAGCCTTGAGTGCTTACTTCAATCCTTGGCCAGCGAGACGCCGCTGGCGTGAACACCAGGCGGTATGAGGAGCCTGCCGACATAGCACCGCAGTCCACCACGATGTGAGGATCGGCGTGCATCGAGTTAACAATGGCGGCAAGCCTGACCACGACTGCCCGGCCGGCGAACGTCCTGGTGACCGGGCGGGAGGCTCCTGTCTGGCTACTCGGAGCGGTCAGGGTCACCGACTGATATCCCGCGGCGTCAACGTGCTCAGCGGCACTCCGCGATGGATACCAGGCGACCTGCGCTTCAATGAGCACGAGCGACCCGCCGGGCCTGGGGACAGCCGTCGTCGCGACGGTAGCCTCGTAGGCCCATGACGGCTGGGACCGGGGAACATAGTTGACGCTGTAACTCACCGCTCCGCCTGAGCGCGTCACCTCTCCGGCGTCGCCATGAAGCAAGCCGGATGGAATGTGCGCGACCAAGTAGTCATTTACCCGACCGGCCGGCCAGTTCGTCTGGTAAACGGACCGCAGGTCAACAACATCGGCCATCGGACTCGGCAACATGGCCTTGAGGGAATCGGGCACAATTGCCCGCGGGCTCAAACGACGAGCGCGGCCAGGCGTACCTACCTTCGCCGACAATGAACGTGCCAGAATAGTTGCCCTCGCGCGCATGCCGGCGCCGTGAATCGCTTCGTGATCGGCGACCAGCGCGGTACGTGAAGCGACCGTCCGGTGAGCGGCAGCGCCGCAGCCAGTCAAGAAGCTAAGCGACGATACCAGCGCTACCGCCGTTAGGCCCTTCCGAAGAACGCTTATGTCAGGCACAGCCGACCTCCAGCCAAAGACCTGTCCGGTCCGGGAACGCTTTGAGTTTCAGGGACTTGACCCAGGCTTAGACGCATCGCACAATGGACGAGTCGATACCACCCGAAACGGTAAAACCGGTCAGGCGACCACCTTGGCGACCGATGACCCGTCGGGCAGCCGGCGTATTTCGAGCCGCTCAGGAACGCGTTGCTTCAGCTCGGGCACATGGCTCACGATCCCGACCGCACGCCCGCGGTCCCGCAGTTCGTCGATGACCTCGAGCACCTGGTCGAGTGTCTGGTCATCAAGCGACCCGAATCCCTCGTCAATGAACAAGGTCTGCAAGTCGACACCGCCAGCAGACGCCTTGACGACGTCGGCGAGGCCGAGCGCCAGCGCGAGCGAGGTATAGAAGGTCTCGCCGCCCGACAGCGAGGCCGGACCGCGTTCCTCCCCCGTATACCGGTCAATGACGGTCAGCGTCAGCCCGGCCCGCTGCCTTCGCGACTGCGCCTCGTCGC
Source organism: Streptosporangiaceae bacterium (assembly GCA_035509195.1). Lineage (GTDB taxonomy): Bacteria > Actinomycetota > Actinomycetes > Streptosporangiales > Streptosporangiaceae > Chersky-822. The sequence continues at coordinate 1,401 of DATJLT010000305.1, forward strand.
TCCGCTTGAGTTCATAGCGGCCAGCGGACATCACGGAAAGCCGCAGGTTAGCGGCGGCCACGACCTGCTCGAACCAGTGCCGCAGCACATAGGTGGTCAGCGCCACCCGCCGGTGCCCTTCCATGCCCTTGGCCAGCCCGGCCAGATAGATCACCGGCTCGGTGGCAGCGGTCAGCGCCTCGGCTCGCGCCTCTGCCGCCTCGATCTCGGCCAGCCGTGCCCGCAGCCGTTCCGACCTCTTCTGGTTCGCGTCGCGTGCGGACCGCGCCTCCTGCTCGGCCTCCCTTGCCGCCTTGAGTGCCGCCACCGCCGCCTCGGCCTGCGCAGCGGCCGCGTCCGCCTCGCCAGGATCGATTCCGGTCAGCTCCGGTGCCTGCGTGGCCGACCGCAGCGCAGCCAGTTCACGTGTCCAGTCCGTGACCTGCTCGTCAAGCCGCGCCTGCTCAGCCGGAGCGCGGACCGAGGCGGCGGCCAGCTCAAGTGCCCGGCCGCCGCCGACGTCAAGCGGCAGCATCCCCTCGCTGGCGGCGACGCCGGCGAAGCCGCTGGCGACGGCCTGTGACTCCGCCAGGCATCGCGCCCGCTCGGCGGCATCGAGTGCCGCGGCAAGGTCGGCGAGAGCCGCAGCGCGTGCGAGCTGCGCTCGCCGGCCGGCCTCGACTGCCTGTTTCCTCGCACTTACTGAGGGATAGGGAGACGCCGCCTTCGCCAGCCTGGCCCGCAGTTCGTCGACCACGGTCAGTGCCTGGCCGGCCTCGGCGCCTGCGTCGGCCTTCGCGGTGACGGCGGCCATGAACTCCTGGCGCAAGCCCTCTTCAGACAGGCGCAGGGCCGAGAGCTCGTCGGCCAGCCTCCCCGCGGACTCTGCGGCCGCTTCGGCGTCGGTAACCCGCTGACCGGCCTTGGCCGCCTCGGCATCGAGGTCAGCGAGGCTGCGCTCACCGGCGACGGCGACAAGCGCGGTGACTTCGTGATCAAGTTCGTCGTGCTTGCGCTGCGCGGCTTCGCGTTTCCGTCCTGCCGTCTCCCGCCGCTCAAGCGCCGCCGCCACATGTTCGGCGGTTACCTGCTCGGTTCCCGCACGGGCCGGGTCAGGATGAGCGGCCGAGCCGCAGACCGGACAGGGTGAGCCTTCGGCCAGCGCCGCCGCGAGCTCGGCCGCGATGCCGGCCAGGCGTGCGTCCATCGCGTGCTGGTGGGCGTCGGTCAGGTCCTGGTGCGCGTCAATCGCCGCTCGCAGTGCCTTGGCCTGCCGCTCGAACTCGGGCACAAGGCCGTCAAGGCGTCGTGCCGCCGCACCGATCCTGGCCAGCTCGTCCCGCCGCTGCCTGGCGGCATCGAGGTCGGCAGCGCACTGCCGCGCCTGCTCAAGGCTCGTTTCCGCCGCCTTGAGCTCAGACGGAAGTTCTCGCTGCCTTTCTTCAAGCGCGACTACCAGGCGGGCGGCCAGTACGGCGTCTTCGCCGAGCTTGGCGGCAGCCGCTTCCCTGGCCGGAAACCCGGATTCCTCAGCAAGGAAGTCTTCGAGGCCCGCAACCTCGGCCAGGGCGGCCGCCGCCAGGGCCGCGGCCCGCTTGCCTGCCTTCGCGATCAGTTCGCCGTCCGCCGACGCAGCGAGCCGGTCAGCCTCTTCTCCCCCGAGCCTGCACACCGCGCGGCGGGCGGTCTCCACCGCGCGGTCGGCCTCGGTCAGCGCGGCGATAAGCGACCTCACCGGCTCGGCCCTCCTCGCGGCGTCGAGCACCGCGACCCTTTGCTCGTGCTCGGCCCTGGTCGCCTCGTGCCGTTCGAGCCGCTCAGCCGCCTCCGTCAGCCGGGCGATGAGCAGGGCTCGCGTAACGGCCTTTTGCTCGGCCGCCGCCGCACGCCCGACCTCGGCGGCTGCCAAGTCGACCGCGCCAGCGCTGACCTCGGCGAGGGCGACGACCTCGCAGGCGAGTTCCTTGAAGGCCAGTGCCCTGTCCGCCGCCGTCGCCGTGACCAGTTCTTGCCTGACCTGTGCGTCGAGCCCGGCCGCCTCAGCCGCCGCCGAGACAGCGACGTCCACGTCGCTTCGTGCCCGCTGCCTGGCACGCACCGCCTCTGCGCGGCGCCGGTCGAGCTCGGCGGTGACCTGGTCGTAAAGACCGGTGCCGAACAACTTGGTCAGCAGGGCACGCCTGGTGTCGTCGTCGGCACGGAGGAATCGCGCGAACTCCCCCTGAGGCAGCAGCATGACCTGCGTGAACTGCGCCCGGTTGAGCCCGACGGCGGTTGTGATGACCTCGCCTGCCTCGGCCTTGTTCGACGACAGGCTGACCCAGTGGCCGTCGGTGAACCTCTGCAGGTGCACCCGCATCGCCTCGGTGGTAAAGCCGTTGCCGCGCCGCTTGCGCCGCTGGTGCTCGGGTACACGGGTGACCTGATACCGGATGCCGTTCACGGAGAACTCAAGTCGCACCTGCGGCTCAAGCTCGGGGCCGGCGAAGTCGGAATGCAGCCGGTCTTCAGCCGCGTCAGGACCTGACAGCCCGCCGTAGAGCGCGAACGTGATCGCGTCGAGCACCGTGGTTTTGCCCGCGCCGGTCGGCCCCTCGAGCAGGAAGAGCCCGCTGCCGGCCAGCCGGTCGAAGTCAATGCGCTGTGGCGCGGCATACGGCCCGAAAGCTTGCAGCTCCAGGCGGTGCAGCCGCATGTCAGGCCGCCAGCTCCGGTACCACGGAGAGCGAGCCGTTTTCCTCGGTGTCGGCGTGCTGTACGGTCTCGATCACGTCCGCCAGGACCGCGCGCTGCTCCTCATCAGGAGGCCCGCCGCTGGTGAACTCCACGAAATGCGCGCAGATCTCGACAGGGTCGCTCACCTCAGCCGTCCGGCGGAGATCGGCCTCGGCCGCGACGAGTTCCCCTTCAGGGGCGAAGTCGAGCACCAGCGTGTGCGGCCAGCGCTCCCGCAGCCGCTCCATCGGAGCGGCCGGCCGCACGGCGTCGGTGAGCACGACCTTGACCCAGGCGCGCTCGAGCACGGGGTCGGTCAGCGAGAGCACCTCATCAAGCGTCCCCTTAACCTGCTTCAGCGGCCGTGGTACGGGCGCCGGCAGCTTCGTCGTCGTGACCAGCCCGCTGGCATCGATCTCGGCGAGCGTCACCGACTTGGCCTGATGCCGCTCGCCAAAGGAGAAAGCCAGCGGCGAGCCCGAATACCTGATCGTTCCTGCCTGGTCCACGTTCTGCTGACCGTGCAGGTGACCAAGGGCGACGTAGGTCAGACCGGAGAACACCGAGGCCGGCACGTCGGCGATGCCGCCGACCCTGATGTCGCGCTCTGACTCGCACGGTGCGGCCCCGGTGACGAAGGCGTGCGCGGCGACGACGACGCGATCGATGCCACGGTCGGCGGCGTCCTTCTTGATCAGGTCCACGGCTGCGGCGAGCACCGAAGCGTGCGAGCGTTCTGCGTTCAGCTCTGCCATGACCGCGTCCGGCAGCAGATAAGGAATGCCGTACAGGCCGACGTCGCCGACGACCAAGGGCCTGGCGATCTCGGCCACGCTGGTGCGCAAGTGAACGCCCGCCGCCTCGCTGAGCCGGGAACCGAAACCCAGCCTGATCGCCGAATCGTGATTGCCGCTGGTCAGCAGCACCTGGATACCGGCCTTCGAGAAGCCGGTCAGTGCCCGGTCAAGCAAGGCGACCGCGTCGGTCACCGGCACGGCGCGGTCATAGACGTCCCCGGCGACGATCACGGCGTCGGCGCGCTTGGCGACCGACTCGGCGAGCAGCCAGTCGAGAAACTCCTCCTGGTATGGCAGGAGATCGGCGCCGTGCAGCGTCCGGCCAAGATGCCAGTCCGAGGTATGGATCAGTCTCATCGGACACTAATTTTGCCGCCGCCGCCGGCCACATCCCGCCATTAAGGGCTGACGGCGTGTCGCGTGTGGCAATTTGGTTTCGTGAGCACGGGTGATCCTTCGCTGGCGGCGAGTACCGGCCATGAGGATGACGAAGAAGAACGGCATCGCCTGACGACGTTGTCCGGTCTCGCGGCGTTGTCGCTCGACGCGCTGTCGTCGGTGGCGTACGGGCCTGAGGCGATCGTGGTCGTGCTCGTCGCGGCCGGAACGGTGGGCCTCGGCTACACGCTGCCCGTCACGCTCGCGATCGTCATCTTGCTCGCCGTGCTGGTGATCTCGTACCGGCAGGTCATCGAGGCGTTCCCGAGCGGCGGCGGCGCCTACGCGGTGGCGACCAGGCACCTCGGGCAGATGCCGGCCCTGGTCGCGGCCGGGTCGCTCATCGTCGACTACGTGCTGAACGCCGCCGTCGGCGTCTCGGCCGGTGTCGCGGCGCTGACCTCGGCGTTCCCCGGCCTGTTCAAGTACACCGTGCTGCTGTGCCTGCTCGTGCTCGCGGCCATCACGGCCGCCAACTTGTGGGGGGTCGCGGAATCGGCACGGTTGCTGATCACTCCGACGCTGATCTTCATCGCGGCGATCGCACTGGTGATCGTCTCCGGGTTGCTGCGGAGTCACCCCGTGGTCGAGCCGCCGAGGCACCTGCCTAGCGTGGCCGAGTCTGTGGGAGTGCTGCTGCTGCTCCGCGCGTTCGCCTCAGGCTGCTCCGCGCTGACCGGGGTCGAGGCGATCGCGAACGCCGTGCCGTCATTCCGCAAGCCCAGGGTGAAGCACGCGCAGAATACGGAGGCCTGGCTTGGCGCCCTGCTCGGGGCGATGCTGATCGGGCTGGCGATCCTGATCAGGAAGTACCACGTCACTCCCGACCCCCACGAGACCGTGCTCGCGCAGCTAGCCGCGATCGGCGTGGGCAAGGGCGCCTTGTTTTACGGCATCCAGCTCATCACCACGATCCTGCTCGCCCTGGCCGCGAACACCTCGTTCGGCGGGCTGCCGGTTCTCGCGTCGCTGCTCGCACGCGACAACTTCCTGCCGCACTTGTTCTTCCTCAAGGCAGACCGGCAGGTGCACAGGTACGGCGTCGTGGTCCTAGCGGTGTTCGCCGCAGCACTGCTCGTCGTCGCGGACGGCAATACTCAGCGCCTTGTGCCGCTGTTCGCGATCGGAGTGTTCGTCGGCTTCACGATCTCCCAGACAGGGATGGTGCGGCACTGGCGGGAGCAGCGCGGGTCAGGCTGGGCGACGCGGGCCATGATCAACGGGGTCGGTGCCGTGCTCACCTTCGCCGCGCTCGGCGTGGAACTGGTGAGCAAGTTCACCGAGGGCGCCTGGCTGGTCGTGCTCGCGGTGCCGCTGCTCGTGCTGATGTTCTCCCGCATTCACGCGACGTACGCGAAGATCGGTGCGCTGCTGCAGATCGGCGTCATTCCAGGGCAGCCGGAAAGGGAAGCCTCGCTCGTCGTGGTGCCGGTCGGCGGCATGTCACGGCTGACGCAGGAGGGCATCTCGGCGGCACTGTCGCTCGGGCGCGACGTCGTCGCGGTCACGGTCTGCTACAGCGAGGCCGAGGATGAGGAACAGCACGGGCACCTGCTGCGGCAATG
>DATJLT010000306.1:0-15328 GCA_035509195.1 Streptosporangiaceae bacterium
CGGCGGACAGGTCGGCGTCGATTCCGCTGGCGGTGGCACCGGCACCTACGGTGACGACCGTCGCAGTGGCCTGGCTTGAGGCGTCCCGCCACCATTGCGTAGCGAAGCCTGCCGCACCGCAGCCGGCCGAAGAGAACTCAACCTGGTACAGCCCTGGCGGCAGGTCAATAAGGGAGTAGGTACCGTCCCGCTGCGTCACGGCGAGGATGTCGTGGGCAGCTCGTGCGGCGCCGAAGTACGGGTCGGCGGCCGGGCCGGCGGGTACGGCCCTGACACACTCGCCGGCGACGGGAGAGTCGCCTGGGCCGGTCACGGTTCCCGTGATCTGGCCCCGTCGCAGCAGCCGGGCGTTGACTCCCTTGGCAAGTCCGCCAGCGGTGACGGTCACGAGGGCAGAAGTGGCGGGAGCGTAACTGTCGTCTTGAGTAAGTTCCTGCTCCAGGCAGGCAGGGTCGTCGAAGGTGAGCTGGTAGCGGCCTGGTGCCAGGCCGTTGACCTGGTAACTGCCGCCCGCGCGGTCGGCAAGCGTCACGAGGTCGGTTGAGTAGCCTGACAGGGCAAGGCCGGGGCCGCCCGCGACGTCCTCGCCGTGACGCGGCAGGACGGCACCTACTCCCTCATTGACCTGCCGCCCGGCGGGTACCGGGTCGAGTTCTCCTCCGCAGGCTGCGGCGCGGCCGGATTCGCTACGCAATGGTGGCAGGACGCCTCGAACCAGGCATCGGCAACGGTCGTCACTGTAAGCGCCGGCGCCACAGCCAGCGGAATCGACGCCGGCCTGTCCTCCGGCTAACGGCGTGCCTATTGCCGAGTGCCCATGCACGGCCCCTCAGCCAGGTCGCGTCGTCTACGCCGAGTTTCTTCCTGAAGACCGCCGCCCTGGTTCAAGATGGCACGATGGGGTTGTGAATGTAAGGCGGTTCAGCGCTCGTGTTGTTGCTGACGGGCGTGGCGCCGGGGTCGTGGTGGTGCCGTTTGACCCGGACGAGGTATGGGGTGCCAAGTCGCTGCACCACGTGAATGGCACAGTTAATGGCTGCCGGGTGCGGGTTTCGATCTCTCCGGGTGCTGCGGGATGGACGTTCGGCTTGAGCCCGTCGAGGATGGCAGCGCTTGGCCTGGCCGACGGTTCCGAGGTGACGGCGGAACTGGCACCGGAGGGGCCGCAGCGCAGCGACCTGGCAGATGACCTCGCGGCGGCGCTGACCGCGAATCCCGCTGCCGGGGCGTTCTTTGACACGCTCGCGCAGTTTTACCGCCGTGCCTACCTGCGCTACATCGACGCGACGACCCGCCGGCCCGACGTGCGGGCCGCGCGGATCACCGAGGTCGTCGGGTTGCTCGCCGAGGGTGTCAAGGAGCGCCCGCGGCCCTGAGCGAGCCGAGTTCAGCCTCTGAGAATGACTAGCTGCTGAGTGGCTCGCGTCATCGCGACGTACCGGTCGACCGCTCCTTCAATTTTTCCGCCAAATAGCTCCGGGTTGATGAGGACGACCAGGTCGAACTCGAGTCCCTTGGATTGTTCTGGTGCCAGGGAGCGGACTCGCGGCGTTGCGGGGAAGGCGGGGTCGCCGATCACGCAGGCGATGCCCTCGGCGTGCTCGGAAAGCCAGGTATCGACGACCGGGTACAGTTCGGAGGCGGGTCCGAATCTCACCGGGATGCCGGTACTGCGGATCGAGACCGGCACGTTGGCGTCGGGGAGCACGCCCCGGATGACCGGCTCGGCGACGGTCATGACCTCTTGCGGAGTCCGGTAGTTGATGCCGAGCGAAGCCAGCCTGACCTCTTCGAACCCGACTCGCTCCAGCCGCGCCTGCCACGATTCGGGGAATCCGTGCCTGGCCTGCGCCCGGTCCCCGACGATCGTGAAGCTCTTTGACGGACAGCGAGACAGCAGCATCTGCCACTCGGCGTCTGTCAGTTCCTGAGCCTCGTCGACCACGATGTGCCCGAACGGGCCGGCCAGCAGGTCAGGGTCGGTGCCGGGCAGCGCAGCCTCGTCGACGAGGGCGTCACGGAAGTCCTCGCCGCGCAGCATCGTCACCAGCCCCGAGCCGTACTCGTCGTCCGCGACCGCGATGAGATCGTCCACCACCCGCGACATGCGCTCCCTTTCTGTGGCGACGGCTTCCTCATGCTGGCGCTGCCGTCGCGGGGCCTGCGGGTCGCCGAGCCGGTGCCTGGCGGCGTCAAGCAGCGGCAGGTCGGACACCGTCCACGCCTGGGCATCCTTGCGCTGCAGCTTGCTGACCTCGTCCTGGCTAAGCCAGGGCGCGCACAGGCGCAGGTAGGCGGGTACCGACCACAGGTCACCGACCAGGTCGGCCGGCTCGATCAGCGGCCAGGCGCGGTTGAGTGCCAGGCGCAAGCCCTTGTTGCGCCGCAGTGAGTTCCTGAACAGGCCGGCCGGCACGTTCTCGTCGCGGTAGTCCATCAGGATCTCGAGCAGCCGTTGCCAGATCTGGTCCCTCGCCTCGTTGTGCGGGGTACCAGGATCGGGGGCGTCGAGTGCCTCGGCCCAGTCCGCGGCGCTCAGCCAGATGTCCGACCAGGGAGTCTCGATCGTCATCCCGTCGGCGGGCGAATTCTCGTAGAACCTGACGGCCGGCTCGATCGCCTTGACCAGGCCCGCATCGGACTTCAGGCGGGCTACGCCAGGATCGGCCTCTGCCGCCGCTGCGGCTCCTTCAGGTATCAGGTCGCGCAGGGTGCGGGTTTGCACGCCATCTTCTCCGAGACTGGGGAGAACGTCGGAAACGTAGGCCAGGTAAGGCTGGTGCGGGCCGATGAACAGCACGCCACGGCGCTGGTTGAGACGAGGGTCGGAGTAAAGCAGGTAGGCGGCACGATGGAGCGCGACGACCGTCTTTCCCGTGCCAGGTCCGCCGTCGACGACGAGAGCGCCACGGGAGCCCGCGCGGACGATGGCGTCCTGGTCGGCCGCGATGGTGCCGAGCACGTCGCGCATCCGTGCCGACCGGCTGCCGCCGAGGCTGGCGATGAAGGCGGACTGATCATCGAGGGCAGCGTGCCCTTCGAGCCCTTCCGCCGTGAAGACCTCGTCCCAGTAGTCGCTGATCCGGCCCTTGGTCCAGCGGTACCGGCGGCGGCTGGTCAGGCCCATCGGGTTGGCGTGGGTCGCGCCGAAGAACGGCTCGGCGGCGGGGGAGCGCCAGTCGATCAGGAGCCTGCGACCCGCCTGGTCGGTGAGGCCGAGCCGTCCGATATACACGGGCTCGGTCTGGCTGGCGTGCACGATTCGCCCGAGGCACAGGTCAAGGCCGAAACGGCGAAGGAGGCGCAGGCGCGCACTCAGCCGGTGAATCTCGAGGTCACGGTCGAGCGCGGCCTGGCCGATCCCGCCTGGCGCCTTGCGCTCGGCATCGAGGCGGCCTGACAGTTCGGCGATCGACTGCGCGAGGCGATCGGCGATGGCTGCGAATTGCTGCTCGTCGGCAGTGATAAGGGCGGGATCTGCCTTGGCTGCGAGGCGGTCGGGAAGGTCAAACGCGCTGATTTGCAGGGGACTCACGGGGCTCCGCTTCCGTTGATTTCCGGGTCCGGCCTGCGATTATGCGCCATGACCCCGGTCTTGCGGCAAGCCCGGGGTCCTGCTATAGATTTAAAATAGAGGGGCAGGGATGCGGGTTACTGGATTCCGGTGCGGACTGAGGTGACGCGCTGGGTGTTGAAGCCGAGCCAGTGCATGCGGCCTATGTAACGGGCGTGCTCGACCTTGAGGCAGCGGTCCATGATCACGGTGACGCCGCCTTCTTCCGCGATCCGCGCGCCCTCCTCGTTGATCACGCCGAACTGGCACCAGAGGGCGCCTGCCTTGATCGCCACCGCGTCACGCGCGATGCCAGGCAGCGCGTCTGGTGCACGGAAGACGTTAACGATGTCGACAGGAACGGGCACGTCGAGCAGGCTCGGGTAGCACTTCTCCCCGAGGATCTCGGTCTCGCGCGGGTTCACGGGGATCACGCGGTAGCCGTGTCGCTTGAGGTAGTAGCCGACGAAGTAGCTGGCCCGCAGTTCGTTGCCTGACAGGCCCACGATCGCGATAGTCCTGGCCGAGTGGAGCACGCGCTGGATGGTCAGGGGGTCCTGGTAGCGCCCGAGATCGGTCATGCGGCGGCCACCTTCCTGAATCCCTGCTCAAGGTCCCAGATCAGGTCATCAACGGACTCCGTGCCGACAGACAGCCGTATCGTTCCAGGCCCGACTCCCGCGGCTCGCAGTTCGTCGTCGCCGAGCTGGCGGTGCGTGGTGCTGGCGGGGTGGATGATCAGGCTCTTGGCGTCGCCGACGTTGGCCAGGTGCGACCAGAGGCTGACACCGCCGATCAGGCCCTGTCCGCCGGCCCGGCCGCCCGCGCAGTCGAAGGAGAACACGGCGCCTGCGCCGCGCGGCAGGTACTTCTCGACGAGTGACTTGTACTTGCTTGCTGGCAGACCCGGATAAGTGACGTTGGACGCGAGCTCGTGTGACTCGAGGAACTCAGCGACCGCCCGCGCGTTCTCTACGTGACGCTCCATGCGCAGCGAGAGCGTTTCCAGCCCCTGCAGGAACAGGAAGGCGTTGAAAGGCCCCATGGCCGCGCCGAGGTCGCGCAGGGTCTCCGCCCGGAGTTTCATCAGGTAGCCGTAGGTGCCGAACGTCTCGTGGAATTGCAGCCCGTGGTAGGCGGGCGACGGGTCGGCGACGACGGGGAACCGCCCGTTAGACCAGTTGAACGTGCCGGCCTCGACCACGACGCCGCCGATGCTCGTGCCGTGCCCGCCGATGAACTTCGTCGCCGAGTGGACCACGATGTCGGCGCCCCACTCGATCGGGCGGCACAGGTAAGGCGTGGCGAACGTGTTGTCGACGATCAGCGGCAGCTCGTGATCGTGTGCGATCGCCGCTACCGCCTCGAGGTCAAGCACGTTGCCTGCCGGGTTTCCGATGGTCTCGCCGAAGAACGCCTTAGTCTCCGGGCGCACGGCCTGCCGCCACGCCTCAAGGTCGTCGGGATCGACCCAGGTCAGCTCGACGTTCATCTTGCGCAGCAGGTGCTTGAACTGGTTGACGGTGCCGCCGTAAAGCGCGGAGGACGAGACGACGTGATCGCCCGGCTGCAGGAGCGTGAACAGGGCCGCCGCCTGCGCGGCGATCCCGCTGGCGAACGCCACGCCCCCGGCAGCGCCTTCGAGGTTCGCTACCCGTTCCTCGAAGACGGCCACGGTCGGGTTCATGATGCGCGAGTACGTGTTCCCGTACTCCTGGAGGTTGAAGTACGCGGCGGCGGACTCGGCGTCCTCGAAAACGTAACTGGTGGTCTGGAAGATCGGTACGGCACGGGCGCCGGTGTTCGGGTCTGGGCGCTGGCCGGCGTGGAGCTGGCGGGTCTCGAATCCGAAGGCGCGGGCTTCCTCGGCCCGCGGGGCGCCGGGCGGCTGGTCGGTCACAATACGTCCTCGCTCAGGAACTGGCGGATGATCGGCGTCTGCCGCGCTTCTTCAAGCAGGAAGCAGTCGTGGCCGTAAGGAGCCTCGATCACCTGGAACTCTACCGGCTTGCCAAGCGAGACCAGCGCCGCCTCGATCTCCGCCGACCCCGACGGCGGGTACAGCCAGTCAGAGCTGAACGCGATCAGCAGCGTGCGGGCCCGCACGCCCTCGAGCGCCCGCTTAAGCGAACCGCTTCCGTACTGCCTGGCGAGGTCGAAGTACGTCAGTGCGCGCGAGGTGTACAGGTACGTGTTGGCGTCGAAGCGCTTGACGAACGACCCTGCCTGGTGCCGCAGGTAGCTCTCGACCTGGTATTCGGGCTCGGTGAGCGTGTATGCGATGTCGTCGCCGGACTGCAGCCGCCTGCCGAACTTGTCGTCGAGTGCCGGCGCGGACAGGTACGTGATGTGCCCGACCATCCGCGCCACGCCCATGCCAGCCTCTGGCGCGGCGCCCGTTCCGTAATACCGCCCGCCCTGCCAGGAAGGGTCGCGCATGATCGCGTCGCGTGCGATCGAGTTCCAGGCCACGCCCTGAGCGTGGAGCGCGTGCGTGCTGGCGATCGCGACTACGGCGTCCACCTGATCGGGATACATGACCGACCACTCGAACGCCTGCATCCCCCCGAGCGAGCCGCCAGCGACGGCCGCGAGCCGCTCGATGCCGAGCACGTCGAGGAACGCTCGCTCGGTCCGCACCATGTCGGCGACGGTGATGACGGGGAAGTCAGGCCCGTAAGGCTCGCCGGTCTCAGGGTTCGGCGAGGATGGCCCGGTTGTGCCGCGGCAGCCGCCGAGCAAGTTCGTGGAAACGACAAAATAGCGGTCGGTGTCGAAGGCCTTGCCAGGCCCGATCATGCCGTCCCACCAGCCGAGGCTCTTCCTCGCCGAGCCGTCGCGATCTTCGGCGCCGAAGCCGTCGCGAGTGCCTTCCCCGCCAGGCGTCAAGGCGAAGCCGGCGGCGTGCGCGTCGCCGCTCAGGGCATGACAGACCAGGATGACGTTGTCGCGCCGTGGTGACAGCGAGCCGTACGTCTCGTAGGCCACCCGGACACCGTGCAGCTCACGGCCGCAGTCGAGCCGCACCGGATAAGGCAGATCCAGGTACTGCGTTTCCACCGTGCCGACAGAGCCGGCCGCGAGCGTCGAGGCTGGCTTTGGCATGGGGCTATGGTAGTTGGTTCCTGACAGTGTATTGTCAAGCATCTATGTAGGAAATCACGCGCGGTGAGCGACAAAGGGGATCGTGACATGACTGCTACGGCCGCGAACGGGGTCAACGTGCAGGCACTGCTTGATGCGAGGGAGGTGCTCAAGGGCGCGCCAGAAGCCGCCCAGTTCACCTGGCGCGCAACGTCAGCCTGGCAGAACGGCGTCCATAGCACGACGAAGATCCAGAACTACTTCGGCCTTGGGGAAGAGCAGAACCACAAGACAGAGTCGGTGTTCGACGCCGACCACCCAGAGACCTTCGCCGCGGAGGACAACGGCATCACGCCGATCGAGTACCTCCTCGTGGGCCTGGCGTCCTGCCTGACAGCCGGCGTGGTGTCCGTGGCTCAGAACCGCGACATCCAGCTTCGCTCGGTGACTTCCACGGTCGAGGGCCATCATGACATCCGGGGCATTCTCGGCGTGGACAACGACGTCCGCAACGGCTTCAACGACATCAAGGTGACGTTCCAGATCGACGCGGACGCGTCGAAGGAGGACATCGAGGCGCTGGTTGCCCAGTCGCAGAAGCGTTCCGCTGTCTTCGACGCCCTGACGAACCCGACCGACGTCACCGTCGAAGTCGCCTGATCGGACCGGTCATCGAGCGCGTCACCACGGTCGTCATCGGGGCCGGGCACGCGGGCCTCGCCGCGAGCTACTTCCTGAGCGACCGGTCGATCGACCATGTAGTGCTCGAGCGCGGCGAAGTAGCGAACTCCTGGCGGCGCGAACGCTGGGACTCGCTGCGGCTCCTCACGCCCAACTGGCAAAGCCGGCTGCCCGGCCTTCGCTACGAGGGCAAGGACCCCGACGGCTATATGACCATGCCCGAGGTGACCGAGTTCATCGATCGCTTCGCCAAGGTCTTTGGCGCTCCGGTCAGGACCGGCGTCAACGTGACGTCGGTGCGGCGGGCAGGCGACGGCTACCTGGTGATGACCAGCGACGGCGAGATGAGCTGCCGCGCTGTGGTCATCGCGAGCGGCGCCTGCAACCAGCCGGCGTTGCCTAAATTCCATGCCGATCTGCCAGCAAGCACCAGGCAGCTCACGACGTTTGAGTACAGTGACCCCGCTGGCCTGCCTGACGGCGGAGTGCTCGTCGTCGGCGCATCGGCGACCGGCGTGCAGCTAGCGGCCGAGATCCAGCGGTCTGGTCGCCAGGTGACGCTGTCCGTCGGTGAGCACGTGCGGCTGCCGCGCGTCTACCGAGGACGTGACGTGCTGTGGTGGATGGATGCCTCCGGCGTGTGGGACCAGCGGCACGACGAGGTCGATGACCTGACGCGGGCAAGGCGGCTGCCTTCGCCGCAACTCGTCGGGACCCCGGAGCGCGCGACGCTCGACCTCAACGCCCTGACCGCGCTCGGTGTCCGGCTCGTCGGACGGTGGGCGGCCGTCCGCGACGGAAAGGCGTTGTTCTCCGGCGGGCTTCGCAACGTGTTCTCGCTGGCCGACCTGAAAATGGGGCGGTTGCTCGGCACGTTCGACGAGTGGGCTAGGGAGGCTGGCCGTGACAGCGAGGTCGGCCCGCTTGAGCGGTTCGAGCCCACGCGGGTGCCCGAGACGACGCGACTGCAGCTTGACCTGCGGAGCGGAGAGATCCGCACGGTGGTGTGGGCGACCGGCTACCGGCCTGATTACGGGTGGCTCGACGTGCCTGTCGTTGACCAGAAAGGGCACCTTCGCCACGAGGGCGGCGTGGTCGGCAGCCCAGGAATGTACGCGCTCGGCCTGCCCGTGCTGCTGCGCCGCAAGTCCTCGTTCATTTACGGCATCGAGGACGACGCCCGCGAGATCATCGGCCACCTGGCGCAGCACCTCGAGTCCTGAGCGGGCGCCGCGCCGCCGCGCGCATTCTAAGGGCGCCCGGCAGTAGTGGGCCGACCTGAGCACGTCGCTATACGGGACAAACCCGGCTAATCGCTAGATCGAACGGCAATAACGAGCCACCGATGTCATTCGCCCAGGCCCGGTTACCGCAACGGGAAGCCACCGATGCTGCGGGGACAACAAGGAAGTGCCATCGTTGTCCTCGGCACCGCAGCCGGCTACGACATCAAGCGGCCAGCGATGTCCCATTCTCTGCATGACAGACCCGGCGGGACGTCCATGCTGAGTTCTCCGGTCTTGAACGAGGGTTGGGGCGGCTGACCCCATCAGACTGGGGTTTGGTGGTGCGCGCACCCCATCAAACCCGAGTTTGGTGGCCCGAGTCCGTTTCTTTTCGGGCGAGCCAGGTGGTCTGGCGGCGGCTAGGCCCGGTCAGGGGGTGCGGTTGGCGTCGATCTGGTCGAAGTCGCCGTAGCCGTTGCTGCTTCCGCCGCCGCCTGACCACTGCCACATGAGCGCGTATTTACTGCTCGACGTCATTCCTCCGAAGAACCGCGCGCAGGTTGATGACGCGCTGCCTGACAGGCACCAGCCGGAGGGCGGATTGGCGAGGCTGCTGGTGAAGTTCTCGTACGTCCATTCGTACGTGTTGGGAATCTTCGACGCGGTACCCGTGCCGAAGATGTCGGCCCAGATGTCGGGAGCGGAGTAGACGCCTGCCTTGTAGGAGGAGTGGCTGGTCAGGTACGACGCGTAACCGTTGAGGTCAGCCCGGTCGACGCTGGCTGGGATGCTGGTCTGCTTGACCACGCCGCTGCATGCCGACGTGTACACGGTGTTCCAGCCGTTGTCTGGTGCCGGGGTGTAGTCGGGCGCGTCTCCGGGGATTTCGATGTCCATGAAGATCACCGGGTAGTTCAGGTGCGAGTTCTTGACGTCGGCCAGCGTGCGGGCGGCTTGCTTTTGCCCCCACGAGCTGGCCTCGCTCGTGGTGCCGTTGTAGTGCGGGTCGACGCCAGGTCCTGCCATGAACCAGTACGCGCCGGTGCCGATGCCGTCGCTGTCCGCATGGTTCGCGGCGGCCTGCGCTGCGTTAGCTGAGGACCAGACGACGATCTTGCCCTTGCAGCCCGCCCACTTGGCCCAGTTGCCTGTCATTCCGATGTACCCGCCATAGGGCCCGCCGATCGCGGGCTCGCTGTAGGGCGCCGAGCCGGTGATCGTGATTGTGCGGCTGTCTGTTCCGTACCAGAAGCCGGCCGGGCTGTCGCCCCGTGCCGTGCCGCTTGCCCAGGCATTCACCGGGGCGAGCGCGACCGTGGTCGCGATCCCTGCCGTGGCGAGGCCGATCACGGCCGCCCTGGTCGCGCGGCGTGCTGTCCTGCCCGCGGGCCTGTTCTGCCTCGTCATCCTCAGTACCGCCTCTTATCGCAGGTCAACCGGGCTGCCTGACCCAGGGTACGCGGCCAGGCAACCTGGCCGGCCGTCGCGAAGTTCAGGCAGGCGGCTGCCAGGGTTCCGCGGCGAGGCGCTCCAGGCAGATCCGGCGTTCCTCCTGGTTCTCGACCGCCTCGGCGAGGCGACGGGCCTCGGTCTTCAGCCGGCCGGCGTCGCTGCTGCCCGCCCGTGCGGCTACGCGGGCGATGGCCTCGGCCGCGAAGGCGCGGTCCCAGTCAGCGAACGCCGCAGGGTGGACGGCGATCAACTCGGCATACCGGTCAGCGTGGTGCCTCGCGACGTCCAGCAGGCCGGTCGCGACGGCGACGGTCGCGACGAGATGCTCGGCCCGCCCGTGGTTGGCGACCGTGCCTGCTTGCCTCCAGTGATACGCCGCCGCATAAGCGCCGTAGAGCGCCCGCTCCTGCTCGCCTGGCGGGCTCAGCTCTGACAGGCCGTTGTCGAGCTGGTCCCAGGTGCTGTTGTTGAGCTCGGCGCCGAACCACCTGTCCAGGTCCCGGTCGCTGCTCTGCGAACTGGCGACGAGCTCGACTTCGAAATCGTCGGCGTTAGCCAGGTAGGCGGCATAGTGGTCAGGTCCGCCCGCGTGAGGGTAAGCGTCAGGGAACAGGGGCGTCCACCCGTGCTCTGGTCCCTGCGCAGCGAGCGCGTCGACCTGCTCTCGGCTGCCCGCATGGAACGCCAGGTGGTTCAGGCCGGGCCGCATCCGGTCGTGGTTCACCGAAGACAGGGCAGGCGACTGCTCGATCACCAGGTAAGTCGCGTCAAGCCGCCAGCTACGGCCGTCGGGCCAATCCTGGAACGGCAGGTAGCCGAGTTCGCCGAGCAGCCATCCCCACTGGGCCACGGCACGTCCCAGATCGGGCACCCACAACTCGACATGGTGAAGGCGCCCGGCAGCCTTCCCGCACCTGCCGCCGTTGACCGCAGAAGATGTCACGTCCACGTGGTGCCGTTCCAGCGGATGATCAAGACGGTGCCTGAGCCTGAAGAGCCCACCGCCCACGCCTTGCCGTAGGCGACCGTCACCGCGTGGAGCACGCTGGTGCCGGTCAGGTCGGATGCGGACGTCCTAGTCCAGCGCTGGCCGTTCCAGCGAAGGATCAGGGGCGTGCTCCCGGCCTTCGCGTAACTGGCGCCGACGGCCCAGGCGCTGCTCGCGGACGCGGCGCTGACGCCGAACAAGCCTGCCGTGATGCCGGGGCTCGGGCTTGTCACCCGCTTCCAGTGCTTGCCGTCCCAGCGCAGGATCAGGGACTTGGTGTCGTTGGAGCGGGGCAGCACGTTGTAGCCGACGGCCCAGGCATTGTCGCGCGAAGTCGCGGAAATGCCGGAAAGGAAGCTGCCGACCTCGGGACTCGGGCTGGCGACCCTCGTCCACGCATGGCCGTTCCAGCGCACGATCAGGGTCTTGCCAGGGCCGCCGGTGCCCGTGTAGCCAACTGCCCAGGCGTTCACCGCGGAGGTGACGGCGACGCCCGTCAGCGCGTCGGCCGTGCCAGGACTCGGGCTCGGAAGCTGCTTCCAGGCATGCCCGTTCCAGTGCTCGATCAGCGTCTTGCCCTTGCCGGTAGCTCCGACGGCCCAGGCATCCGCCGCGGTAAGGGCAGCCACGCCGTCGAGCCCGCCGCCCTGTGCGGGGCTCGGGCTAGCCACCTGTTTCCAGGTATGCCCGTTCCAGTGCTCGATCAGCGTCTTGCCCTTGCCTGTGGCTCCGACGGCCCAGGCATCCGCCGAGGAAAGGGCGGCCACCGCCTCGAGTCCGTCGCCAGTGCCCGGGCTCGGGCTGGCAACCCGCGTCCAGGCGCTGCCGTTCCAGCGCATGATCAGCGTCTTGCCTGCCTTGCCTGAGCCGGTGCTGCCGACGGCCCACGCACTTCGAGCCGACGTCGCGGCCACGCCGACGAGCTGACCGCTGACCTCGGTACCTGCGACAGCGGCGCCGGCGAGGCCGCCAGAGCCCGGCGCCCCTACGAGAGCCACGATCGCGAACAGCATGGCGGACGAGCGCACCTGGCTGCCACCCCCTTCTGCGGAGCAGAATGGTGCGAATCGAGTCCGGTGTCAACCGCCCTGGCGTGGCTCTCTCGATCATGGCCAGGTAATGGCAGGCCCGATTTCTTCGCGGCTGTCGATGCCGAGCCTGGTGAAGATCTGGCTGAGGTGGAACTCCACCGTCTTGACGCTGATGAACAGCTCATCCGCGATCTGCTTGTTGGACTTTCCTGCCGCGACCGCCCGTGCGACGGTGAGCTGGCGCGGGGTGAGCGGCACGCCAGTGAGCGCAGGCTCCTCGCCGCGCTCGCGGCCGAGTTCGTCTTCGCAGCGTCGCGTGAAAGGCGCGGCGCCGAGGGCGCTGAACCCGGCCCTGGCACTCCACAGGCGCTGTGCGGCGGCACGGCGCTTACCAGCGCGCCTGAGCATTCTCCCCAGCTCGAGTTCGGCCGTTGCCATCTCGAAAGGCAGGTGCAGCCCGGCCAGGTGCCTGGTGCCCTCAGTGAACCTGTCAACCGCTTCCCCAGGACGGCCACCCGCTGCGGCGAGCCTTCCGCGTACCCGCGACGCGGCGGCGAGCATCGACTTGCGGACCCGTGCCCTGGCTCCCGCCTCGAACAGCTCAAGTACGCTCAGGGCTTCGTCAAGCCTCTCGAGCCGGATGAGTGCGCACGCGTAGCCTGGCCAGAAGCCGAGCATGGTCGGTTCTAGCCCGGCGAGCCGCTCAAGATGCCCGAGCACCGGTTCGGCGGCAAGTACCGCGGCTCGGGGGTCGTCCCTGGCCACCGCCAGCGCGGTCGTGGCGTTGGCCAGCTCCAGGTCATCGGCGGGATGACCGGGGCGGGACAGGTTCGCCATGGCCTCGGCATGCGCCGCCGCCTCATCCCACCAGCCGCGCCCGGCAGCGAGGTACACGGCGGCGGAGTGAGCGCGGCAGGCGAGCCAGTCCTGCTCGAGATCCTCTGACAAGTCGAGTAGCCGGCTGACGCCCGCCATGGACCGGTCCCAGGCCCCTCGGCGGTAATCGGCCACGGTCCTCATCAGCAAGGCGGCGAGCCAGTGGGCCAGAGGAACACCTGAAGGCCCTTCGGCGGCGATCACCGCGGTCAGCTCCTCGCTGGCTTCGCCGGGATGGTCGCTCCACATCAGCACGGCGCCGAGCCCTTGCCGCAGCATGAGGGCGGTGCGGCCCTCGCCTGAGCGGCTCAGCTCGTCATGAAGCTGGCTGACCGCCTGACCGGGCAGCCCGGAAAGGGCCTGGCAGGCGCCGAGCACAGACAGCGAGCAGGCACGGCGGAACTCCGAGGACGGCGTCGCCGCGGCTCGCCTGGCCCAGCGGGCGGCTTCCGCGGTTTCATGGTTCCCGAGCAGCATGAGCGCGAGGTCGCAGGCGGCCGATACGTGGTCATCGCCGGGAGCGATCCAGGCGTCGGCGAGTTGCCTGCTGGAAGCCGGCAAGTTGCCAGCGAACATCGAGAGGCGGCTGAGCACCAAGTTGCGCAAGCCTGACGGGGCCATGGCCGCGACCTCCGGGGCGTACGCCTGTGCCTGCGCCACGTCGCCGGCGTCCAGCATCAGCGAAACAGCGGTCAGCAGCCGGTGTCCCCTGGCGGCGCCGCCTTCCCCCACCCTGGCCGCGGCGAGCAGGTGACCGGCTGCCTCGGCCGGCTGTCCTGCCGCCAGGTCCGCGCTGGCCTGGGTTTCGAGGTCAGCGGCCAGCACGGGGTCGCTGGTCGGGCACGCCGCTACCCGATGCGCCAGGGCCGCCTTGCCATCCAGGCGGCCCGCCGCGAGGCGGTGGAGCTGCGCACGCCTGCCCGCTCCGACGTACTGGTACACGGCGGTCCTGATCAGCGCGTGCGGGAACCGGCAGCGCCGGTCGCTGACCGACTCCGCTTGGGTCAGCAGCCCCCGCTCGGCCGCCTCCTGCAGTGCGGCCAGCGGATCGTCAAGCCCCGCTAGTGCGGCCGCGTCAGTCACCCTGCAGTCGGTGCCGAGCACAGCGGCGGCGACGACGAGCCTCTCAGTAGCCTGGGCGCAGTTCGCGAGCCTCGAGAGCACCAGGAGCTCAAGCGAGCGCGGTGCGGGCAGTGTCGCTGCCGGATCATTGAGCACGACCGGGTCAAGGTCACGGAGAAGTTCCCTGACCCGCAAAGGGACACCAGAGGTGTGATCGCGCAGGCGCGCTGCTGCCCGTGCTGACAGCCCTGCCGCGCCAGACAGCCTGGCCAGTTCGGCGATGTCCGCGACGCCCAGGCCGCCAAGGTCAAGAACCCCGTCCTCTTGCTCGGCCGCTCGCAGCAAGCCGGCCGGCAGCCGGTGCAAGTCATCGGCACGGCAGGCGACCAGGCAGCAGACCGCCTGATCGCGCAGGCGGCGAACGGCGAAGCTCAGCGCCTTCAGCGAGAGTTCGTCGCCCCAGCCGGCATCGTCAACGGCAATCACCAATGGCGCGTCGTCACGTAGCGCCGCGATGAGGTCAAGCAGGGCCGCGCCCGCCGACAGCGAGTCGGCCTGGCCCGACTTGAGCAGGCTGGTGAGCGTCTCGGCTTCCCTGACCGCGGCTTGCACGGCTAGCTGCTCAAGCAGCCCGCCTGCCAGGGCGGACTCGTCCTCGTCGCCGAAGATCCTGATCACCGGCTGATCGAGGGTGTTCAGGAACTGCCCGGCCAGGGTCGTCTTTCCTATTCCCGGCGGGCCGGTAATCAGCACGACCTGGCCGCGACCGCTCGCCGCCTGTGCGTACCTGCTGTTCATCGCGGCTAGCTCGGCGGCCCGTCCGACGAAGGGCTCCCGCATCCGTGCTCCCTGGCCGTGCCGCGATACCTGGCCGTGCCCAGATATTTTTGTGCTAACCCTAGGCTCGGCGTGCCAGGGCGCGCCACTAGCGCGCACGCCGCCTGTTGTTGTGACACTGCCAGGATGAAAATCAGATGGACGGCCGCACCCGTGCTGACGGCGGCAATGATCACCGCGGCCCTCGGCTCACTTTCGTCAGAAACCGCGCTGGCCAGTTCCGGGCCAGCAGGGACCGGACAGCCGATCGCCTCCCTCAACGCGGTGACGGCCGACGGAACGCTGGCGGTCGGCGCGGACAGCATCAGCACCTTCCTGACCCCGTTGTGCGGCGAAGACCTGGCGGAACTGCGCGGGTCGAAAGGCTGGACCGCGCTGCGCACCCCGAGCCCTCCGGTGTGCGGCTGGCTGGATTCGGTGACGGCACTGCCGCACAAGCGTGCCTGGGCGGTCGGCTATCAGCTCACCAAGACCGCGGCCGTGCGGACGCTCACCGAGTACTACAACGGCTCGCGCTGGACGATCGAGCCGAGCCCGA
>DATJLT010000307.1:0-3280 GCA_035509195.1 Streptosporangiaceae bacterium
GACTCGTTGCCGAACATGTAGCGCGGGTACTCGTACCGATGATCGCCATCGGCCAGCGTTCTGCGTACCCGGTTCACGCCACGCCAGCCGTCCGAATGGAACAATCCCCTGGCGAATTCTCCCGGATATCTTCGCACGATAACCTCTTGCCATTGCGTCAGCTCGATTTTCCGCATGTGCTTGCGTCCGGGTCCGTGCTGCGGAAATAGGCACGCCCAGTGCTTTGAGTAGCTCTTGATCATCGTGCATCCGGTTTGCTTGACGCCGCACACCCTCGAGGTCGGCATGACGGCCGCCATCGCCTGCCGTGCCGCCGCCATGAGGCCTGGCCAGTCATCGGAGCAGGCGATCGCCAGCAGGAAACATCTCGCGGTCCGTGCCCGATGTACCCGTCGCCGAGATAGAGACCCAGCAGGTAGGCGTACGATGACTCGTCCAGGGGACGGGCGTGGCACCGCGGGCACGCGATCCTCCTAGCCGCTGCCCTGCCGGATGCGACCCGGCGGCGGCCAGCGCGCCAGTGCCGGATGGCCGCAACCGATACGCCGCATATGAGCGCGTTCTCTTTGTCGAGAATGCCGATAGCAGAAAGCCGGAGGGCAGTGTCAACGGTGGCTTGCGGATGCATGACCTTATGTTCTCGCATGCCACCGACATTTACGCCACGCGTTTTATGGTCGAAGGTCCGCAGCGACCAGGAACAAACGAGTTCTGTGTGCCGGGAGCGGGACTCGAACCCGCACGCCCTTTCGGGCAGACGCTTTTGAGACGTCGATGTCTGCCAGTTCCATCATCCCGGCACGATCTGCAACATTTATTTTAACAGGTCCGAACAAACCTGCCGCAGACCAGGGTGAGACCAATCTACCTGATCACGGTACGCTCGTGGGCATGAGCCAGAACCCGCTGCGTGTCGTGATCGCCGAGGATGAGGCCCTGATCCGGCTCGACCTCAAGGAGATGCTGGAGGAAGAGGGCTACTCGGTCGTCGCCGAGGCGGGCGACGGTGAATCGGCCGTCGAGCACGTCACCACGCTGCGACCGGACCTGGCCATCCTCGACATCAAGATGCCGATCCTCGACGGTATTTCGGCCGCCGAGCGGATCGCCGCGGAGCGGATCGCCCCGGTCGTGATCCTGACCGCCTTCTCCCAGCGCGAGCTGGTGGAGCGGGCCCGTGACGCGGGCGCGATGGCCTACCTCGTCAAGCCGTTCACAAAGGCCGACCTGGTGCCGGCCATCGAGATGGCGGTCAGCAGGTTCGCCGAGATCCGCGCGCTCGACACCGAGATCGGCACGCTGCGCGAGCGGCTCGAGGTCCGCAAGCTGCTCGACCGGGCCAAGGGCCTGCTCCAGTCCGAGCATGGCCTGTCCGAGCCGGACGCCTTCCGCTGGATCCAGAAGACCTCGATGGACCGCCGCCTCACCATGCGCGCGGTGGCCGAAGCCGTCATCGAGGGCAGCATGCGCGTCCCGGCGGAAACGCCGCAGCCGCAGTCCTGACCTACGGAGGAAAGCGAGAACCCGGGGGGCCGTTGGTGCCGTGCCTGCCTTCCCCGGCCGGCGCGTTATCTACTTGGACCCCCCGGGCCCGCCGACACCACGTTAGCGACCCGCCACCTCTGGGCGCAAAAGCACGCAATTGCGGAGCAGGGCAGCGCCGCGCTGGATTCAGTCAGCCGTTACCGCCCGTTCACGCTCCAGGCCGGTGCCATTGGCCCCGCCGCCGGGCACCCGGTCCCTGATCAGGCAGGTAAGCCGCGACGTGCACACGCGCCGGTCGGCCGAATCGGAGATGACGATGTCGTAGGTGGCGATCGTGCGGCCGCCGTGCGCCAGGGTGGCGACCGCGGTGACGTCCCCGTCCTGGGCACCGCGGTGATGCGTCGCGCTGATCTCGATGCCGACCACCACATGGCTCAGGCCGGCGTGCAGGGCCGCGCCCAGTGACCCGATAGTCTCCGCGAGCACGCAGGAGGCGCCCCCGTGCAGCAGGCCGAACGGCTGGGTGTTGCCGGCCACCGGCATCGTGGCCACGACCTCGGAAGCGGACGCCGACAGGATCTTGATGCCCATCCGGTGCGCCAGGGTGCCCTCGGCGGTCGTCACCGCTGCGATCTTGTCCAGCATCTCCTGGTTCATCCGTACCTCTCATGTCGCCGCTCGCCAGGTCCACGTCAAGGGTGCCATGGACCTGGCGGGCGTCACAAAAGTGGCACCCGAAGCCACGCGCCCGCACGCGTTGGCACCCGGACAGCACCAAATTCCGTCACAGTTTGGCCATATAGGCGTGACTTCGGTCTTGTTAGCGCTCACAATTCTGGTTGAAACCTGTTCAC
This sequence comes from Streptosporangiaceae bacterium, assembly GCA_035509195.1. GTDB lineage: Bacteria > Actinomycetota > Actinomycetes > Streptosporangiales > Streptosporangiaceae > Chersky-822. Next base: position 2,340 of record DATJLT010000307.1, read on the forward strand.
GAAGGGAGCGCGTTATGCGCGATATCGGAAGACAGCGACGTCTCCGCGGAAAGGCCGCCATCGGGCTGGCCGCCGCGGCGGTGATAGCGGTTGGCGGATCCCTGGCGGCCAGCCAGGCCGTGGCCGCCCCCCGTACCCCGGCCGGCGGCGGCCTCTCCGTCAGCAAGGCCTTCTTCGGAAAGACGGTAGAGCCCTACACCGGCAAGAACACTGACGTGTTCCGTTACACGCTCAGGAACGCCAACGGGATGAAGGTCCAGATCCTCACCTACGGCGGGATCGTCCAGGACATCTGGGTGCCAGACCGGCACGGCCACCTGGCCGACGTCGTGCTCGGCTTCAAGACCCTCAACGACTATGTCACCGAGGACAGCCCGCCGGTCACCGCGAACGGCGGCCCGTACTTCGGCGAGACCATCGGCCGCTACGGCAACCGGATCGCCAAGGGCACCTTCTCGCTGAACCAGCCGGGTGTGGGCAAGGTCACCTACACCCTGCCCATCAACAACGGCGTGAACAGCCTGCACGGCGGCCTGGTTGGCTTCGGCAACCACATCTGGGCCAGCCAGGCGGTCGCCAGCAAGGGCTCCGTGGGCGTGAAGCTCACGCTAGTCAGCCCGAACGGCGACGAGAGCCACCCGGCCGGCTCCCCGGGCTGCCCCAACGGCTGCACCGGCTACCCCGCCCAGATCAAGGTCGTCCTGACCTACACCCTGAACAACAAGAACCAGCTGGTCCTGCACTACAAGACGACCAACCAGTCCAGCAACCTGAACACGGTCATCAACCTGACCAACCACAGCTACTTCAACCTGCAGGGCGAGGCCTCCCCGGCCGGCTCGGCCTACGGCCAGCTCATCAAGATCAACGCCAACAGGTACACGCCGACCGACACCACCTCGATCCCGCTCGGCTTCAACCCGTCGGTGTTCGGCACGCCG
>DATJLT010000308.1:0-40366 GCA_035509195.1 Streptosporangiaceae bacterium
ACCCGGTCGCACATTTTGGCCACGACGGCGAGGTTGTGGCTGATGAACAAGACGGAAGTGGAAAGCTCCTGCCGCAGCCCGGCGATCAGCTCGAGTATCTCGGCCTCGACGGTGGCATCGAGCGCGGTCGTCGGCTCGTCAAGTATCAGCAGCGCCGGCTCGGCGGCCAGGGCCATCGCGATCACCACGCGCTGGGCCATGCCGCCGGAAAGCTCGTGCGGGTACCTGTCCATGACCCGCCTAGGATCGGCGATCTGCACCTTGCGCAGCATGTCCGCGGCACTCTCAAACGACGACCGCCGGTCAAGCCCGGCGATCTCGAACACCTCGGCGATCTGCCGCCCGGCCTTGATGGACGGGTTCAGCGCCCTGCTCGGCTCCTGGTACACCATCGACACGGTCCTTGCCCGCAGGTTGCGCAGGCCGGCGGGTGACAAGGACAGCGGATTGACGCCGTTGATGCTGATCGAGCCGCCGGAGACCCGGCCGTTCCTGGCCAGGTAGCGCACCAGCGCAAGCGCTACCGTGGACTTGCCAGAGCCCGACTCGCCGACGAGTCCGTATGACTCCCGCCGTCCTACCGCGAACGACACGTCCCTGACCACGGGCCGGTCCTGGCCGCGCACCTGGTAAGTGATCTCCAGGTGCTCGACCGCGAGCGTTGGTCCCGGCTCGGGCTCTGGCTGCTGCTCGCTCATGAGGAGAGCACCTGCTCAATCGAGTCGGTCACCAAGTTAAGCGCCATCACCAGCGAGGCGATCGCCAGCGCGGGAAACAAGGTTTCCCACCAGTAGCCGGCGCCGAGCAGGCCGTAGTTGGCCGCTATGTCAGCGCCCCAGTCAGGCGTGGGCTGCTGAACGCCGAAGCCGAGGAACGACAAGGTGGCGACCGCGAAGATGGCATAGCCAAGGCGCACAGTGAACTCGACCACAATCACAGGGAGCACGTTGGGCAGGATCTCGGCGATCATGATGTAGCCTGGCCGCTCGCCGAGCAGGCGGGCAGAAGACAGGTAGTCCTGCTGGCCTTCGACCAGCACGGCAGTCCGCACCGTTCGTGCGATCAGCGGGGCGAAGATGAACCCGATTACGATGATCAGCGTGAGCGAGGAAGGCCCGACCGCGACGATGAAGAGGAAGGCCACGATCACGACAGGCAGCGCGAGCACGGCCTCGACGACGCGGCTGAGCAGCACGTCAACGATCCCGCCGAAGTACCCCATCACAAGCCCGAGCGCGGTTCCGAGCACGGCTCCGAGCAACGTCGCCAAAGGCGCGATAGTCAGGATGTCGCGGGCACCGGCGATGACTCGCGACAGAACGTCGCGCCCGAGCGAGTCGGTGCCGAACCAGTGCGCGCCTGAAGGCGCCGCGTTCTTGGCGAGCAGCTGCTGTGCGAGCGGGTCGTAAGGCGCGATCAGGTGCCCGAAGACCGCGCACACTACCCAGAACAGCAAGATCGCGGCCCCGACAAGGAACGTCGGCTTGCGCAGCAGCAGCCGCCACTGCGCGGGCGGTGCCGCGTAAGCATGAGCGACCGCCACCTCGCCAGGCGAGGCCGTGATGAGCTCGGCGCTCACCGCGCTACTCCCGCACGTAGCCGGGGATTGAGCGTCGTGTACAGCACGTCGGCGATCAGCGTGGCCACCATGTACACAACCCCGACCACGAGCACTCCGGCCTCCAGCATCGGAAAGTCCTTGTTGTTGGCCGCGGTGAGCACCAGCCGCCCGATGCCCTGATAGTTGAAAAGCTGCTCAACCACGACCAGCCCGCCGATCAGGTATCCGGTCTGCGTCGCGATCACGGTGATGGTAGGCAGCAGCGAGTTGCGCAGGACGTGCCTGGTGATCACGGTCCGGCGGGGCAGCCCTTTGAGCGTCGCCGTCCTGGCGTAGTCGGAGTCGAGTGCCTCGACTGTGCCGGCTCGCGCCATGCGCGCGATATAGCCGAACAGGACGAGCACGAGCGGAATGACCGGCAAGATCAGGTGATCGAGCTGGTCGCCGAAGGATGCCCCAGGGCTGGTTGAAGCCTGGACCGGCAGCACCTTAAGCGCGATCGCGAACACGATGATCAGCACGATTCCCGATACGAACTCAGGCACCGTTGAGGCAGCGAGACCGGTTAGCGAGATCACCCGGTCAATGAACCGCCCGGAGTACAGGGCGGCCAGCACGCCCCCCGCGATCCCGAGCGGGACGATGACGATCAGGGCGAGCAGGCCGAGCTTCGCCGAGTTGCCCAGCGCGCTGATGACAAACGGCTCCACCGGCGACCTGAAGGCGTAAGAGGTTCCCATGTTGCCGTGCAGCAGCCCGCCAACCCAGCTCAGGTACTGCACGATAAGGGGCCGGTCAACCCCGAGCTGATGGTCATAAGCACGGACGGTGCTCTCCGACGCGAGAGGCCCGAGCACGGCCCGGCCGGGATCACCGGGAAGCACCTGCCCGGCAAGGAACACGATCAGGCTGAGTAGCCACAATGTCACGATGGCCAGGAGAACTCGCCTGAGCAGGTACAGCGTCAACATGCCTCCCCTGGCGGCGCGGACCCGTTCACCTATCGTGCACTCGCGGCATACCGGCAAGACATAAGCCTAGCCGCTATACGTTGGGACGATCTGTGCAAGCAGCGAAGGAGCGGACATGCGGATCACCGCGATCAGGCTCGACGGCGCTGATCGCCAATCGCTCCTGTTCCGGAAGTACTGCCCTCAATCCGGGGTTTGAGGGTGTGTACTGCCCTCGATCCGGGCTTTGAGGGGGCGTACTTTCCTCCTTCCGCAGGAGGTAAGTTCACTGGTGTGGTGACGAAATCTTCTCCCGGATCTCCGGCTGCGCGGATGCCGCATCCGGTTCGGGCTGCGGCGCTGGTCATTGCCGCCGCGGCGGTGCTATCAACGCTGACCGTGCTCGGGTTGCGGTGGGCAGACGCCGCCAAGCCCGCGAGTTCTGGCCAGCAGAGCGACGGGCTCGGCTTTACCAAGCTGGACCGGGCCGCGCCCGAGCTTAAGCTGCCGAGCCTGGCAGGCGGAGGAACGATCACGCTGACCAAGATGACCGGTAAGCCGATCGTGCTCAACTTCTGGGCGTCGACCTGCACTGTGTGCAAGAAGGAGACCCCGGCTCTGGCCAGCGTCGCGAGATCGCTTGGCAGCAAGGTCACGTTTCTCGGTGTCGACTCGGTTGACCAGCGCAGCCCCGCAGTGAAGTTCGAGCACAAGTACGGAGTGTCCTATCCGAGCTTCTTCGACCCGGAGGGCGCCGCCGCCGTCAAATACGACGTTCCTGCCCTGCCGGTGACGTTCTTCCTTTCTCCTTCGGGTAAGAAGATCCTTGGCGAGAACATCGGCGCGCTGACCGCGAGCCGGCTGCGGCAGATCTTGCACGAGGTTTACGGGACGGTGTAGGTGGAGCACGGACCGCGCCAGGTAAGGGCGCCAAGGGGCAGCGAACTGACGTGCGCGGGCTGGCCGCAGGAAGCGGCCATGCGGATGCTCATGAACAACCTCGATCCCGAGGTCGCCGAGCATCCTGACCAGCTCATCGTTTACGGCGGTTCCGGCCGGGCGGCGCGAAGCTGGGCTGCGTTCGACGCCATCGTCGCGTCGCTGCGCGACCTGGCGCCTGACGAGACCCTGCTGGTCCAGTCGGGCAAGCCGGTCGGCGTCTTCCGCACTCACGAATGGGCGCCGCGCGTCCTGATCGCGAACTCGAACCTGGTGCCGCAGTGGGCCACCTGGGACGAGTTCAGGCGACTTGAGGCGCTAGGGCTGACCATGTACGGGCAGATGACGGCCGGGTCATGGATCTACATCGGAACCCAGGGGATCTTGCAGGGCACGTACGAGACGTTTGCCGCCGTGGCAGAGAAGCGCTTCGGCGGATCTCTGGCGGGGACGATCACGCTCACGGCCGGGCTCGGCGGGATGGGCGGGGCTCAGCCGCTGGCGGTCACCATGAACGGCGGCGTGGTGATCTGCATCGACTGCGATCCGGCCAGCATCGCCAGGCGGATCAAGTTCGGCTACCTTGACGTCGCCGCCGACGACACAGACGACGCGATCAGGCGGGCGGTCGCCGCCGCGCAGGCAGGAGAGCCGCTGTCGATCGGCCTGCTCGGCAATGCCGCCGACCTCGTGCCCGAGCTACTCAAGATCAACGCTCCGATCAATGTCGTCACCGATCAGACGTCGGCGCACGACCCGCTCACCTATCTGCCGAGCGGTGTCGCGTTCGAGGACATGGCCGCGCTGCGGGCCGAGGACCCTGCCGGGTTCACTCAGCGTGCGCGTGAGTCGATGGCCACCCACGTCGCGGCCATGGTCGGCTTCATGGACGCGGGCGCTGAGGTCTTCGACTACGGCAACTCGATCAGGGGCGAGGCCCTGCTCGCCGGCTACGAGCGGGCGTTCGACTTTCCCGGATTCGTCCCCGCTTACATCAGGCCGCTGTTCTGCGAGGGGAAAGGCCCGTTCCGCTGGGCGGCGCTTTCCGGCGACCCGGCCGACATCGCCAGGACCGATCGGGCCATACTCGACCTCTTCCCGGACAACGAGCCGCTCGCGCGCTGGATCAAGATGGCCGGGGAGAAGGTTCACTTCCAGGGGCTGCCAGCGCGGATCTGCTGGCTCGGCTACGGCGAGCGCGACAAGGCGGGACTGCGCTTCAACGAACTGGTCGCCAGCGGGGAACTGAGCGCCCCGATCGTGCTCGGCCGCGACCACCTGGACTGCGGGTCCGTGGCCTCGCCTTACCGCGAGACCGAGGGCATGGCTGACGGGTCAGACGCGATCGCGGACTGGCCGCTGCTCAACGCGCTGGTCAATACGGCGTCGGGAGCGAGCTGGGTGTCGATTCACCACGGCGGGGGAGTCGGCATCGGCCGGTCGATCCACGCCGGGCAGGTCTGCGTCGCCGACGGAACAGACCTGGCTGCGGCCAAGCTCGAGCGCGTGCTCACCAACGACCCTGGCATGGGCGTGATCAGGCACGCCGACGCCGGCTACGACCGGGCGGAGGAAGTCGCCGCGCAGCGCGGGGTCCGCGTGCCGATGCGCGAGCAGCCGGAGTGATGGCCCGCACCTGGGAGAACTCGCTCTGGCAGTCGCTGCTCCCGCTCGGGCGTGACGGGGAGACAGGCGGCTACCGGCGTTACTCGTTTACAGCAGCCGACTCGGCGTGCCGCGACTGGTTCGTAAATTCCGCTCTGCAAAGAAACCTCAGGACAGAATCTGACAGGAACGGGAATCTGTGGGCGTGGTGGGACGCGGGCCGGGGCGCCGGCGGCGAAGCCGCCGGCGCGATCGCGGTCGGCAGTCACCTTGATTCGGTGCCAGACGGCGGTGCGTTTGACGGGCCGCTCGGCGTTGTCTCCGCGTTCCTGGCCGTCGACCTGGTGCGAGCGCGCGGGTTCGAGCCGGTGCGGCCGATCGCGGTCGCCGCGTTCACCGAGGAAGAGGGAGCGCGGTTCGGGCGGGCCTGCCTGGGAAGCCGGCTGTCGTCCGGGGTGATCGACGCTGCTAGCGCTCGGGGTTTGACCGACGCCGACGGCGTGACTCTGGCGGAGGCGATGACCTCGGCCGGGCTTGATCCGGCGAGGATCGGGCCCGATCCGCAGTCGCTTGCGCGCATCGCGGCCTTCGTCGAACTGCACATAGAGCAGGGAAGCGCACTCGGCCCTCTTGGCGCGGCCATCGGCATCGCCGAGTCCATCTGGCCGCACGGCCGCTGGCGGATCGACTTCGAAGGACGGGCCGACCACGCGGGGACCACGAGGCTCGCCGACCGGCGCGATCCCATGCTGGCGTTCGCGGCGACCGTGCTCGGGGCCAGGCAGGCCGCCGAGGCGGCTGGCGGGCTAGCGACGATGAGCAAGGTCGTCGCGGTTCCCGGCGGCACCAACGGCATCAACTCGGCCGTGCGTGCCTGGCTGGACGCGCGAGCCCCTGATGATCAGGCCCTGACCAGGCTGACCGGCCAGGTAATGGAGACCGCACGGGCGGCTGGGGTCACCCACCGAGTCACCGTTTCCGCCGAGCGCGAGTCTTTGAGCCCTTTGGTGGAATTCGACGTTGACCTTCGTGACCGGCTCATGACGGCATTGGCCAGGCAGGGCATGGCTGCCCCGGTGCTGCCGACCGGGGCCGGGCACGATGCTGGCGTGCTGGCGGGCGTGCTGCCCACCGCGATGCTCTTCGTGCGAAACCCCTCTGGGATCTCCCATTCGCCGGCCGAGTACGCGACGCCTGAGGATTGCGAGGCAGGAGTCGAGGCGCTGGCCTTCGTGCTCGAAGAACTGGCCGGGCGATGACGACGCCCGGCCGGGCGTGGCACGCGGAACTGGCCTGGCTGCCGGGGGTCGGCGTCCTGCCCGACGTGCTGATCGAGGCGTCTGGGGACCGGTTTACCGCGATTACGCCCCAGTGTCGTCCGGCTCCGACTTCGGCCATCCGGCTGGCCGGCCTGACGCTGCCCTCGCTCGCGAACGCGCACTCGCATGCGTTTCACCGCGCTTTGCGTGGGCTGCCGCAAGGGGGCCCTGGCTCGTTCTGGACCTGGCGCGAGCGGATGTACCAGGTCGCGGCCGGGCTCGATCCCGACCGTTACCTGGACCTCGCCCGTGCCGTGTACGCGGAGATGGCGCTGGCGGGGATCGGGTGCGTGGGGGAGTTTCATTACCTGCATCACGGGCCTTCAGGGGTGGCTTACGCCGATCCGAATGCCATGGGGCGGGCGCTGGTTCAGGCGGCGGCCGAGGCGGGGCTGCGGATCACGTTGCTTGACACCTGTTACTTGTCTGGCGGGCTTGACGCTCACGGCGCCAGCCTCCCGCTTGAGGGTGCGCAGCTACGGTTCGGCGACGGGACCGCGGCTGCCTGGGCGAGGCGTGTCGATCAACTCGGGGCCAGCTCTCATGGCCTGCTCGGTCCAGCCGCCCGCGCCGGGGCGGCGATTCACTCAGTGCGGGCAGTGCCGCCAGAGCAAATGCCTCCGGTGGTGGCCTGGGCCAGGCAGACCGGGGCGCCCCTGCACGTCCACCTCTCTGAGCAGGTCGCAGAGAACGAGGCGTGCCTGGCCGCCTACCGCTGCACGCCGACCGCCGTGCTGTACGACGCCGGCGTGCTCGGGCCGCGCACCACCGTGGTGCACGCCACCCATCCGACCGAGGCCGATATGCGGCTTCTTGGCGGAAGCGAAGTATTTGCCTGTGCGTGCCCTACGACGGAGGCTGACCTCGCGGACGGGATCGGGCCGTTCGGTGCACTGGCTGCCGCGGGATGCAGGCTCACGGTCGGCAGCGACAGCCAGGCGGTCGTCGACCTGTTCGAGGAGACCAGGAGAGTCGAGCAGTATGAACGCCTTGCCTGCCAGCGGCGCGGTACGTTCGGCGCCGAGGCTCTCGGGTGCGCGATGACTTGGGACGGGCACGCGAGCCCTGGCTGGCCCGATGCCGGGGAGATCGCGCCTGGGTCGCTCGCTGACCTGGTGACTGTGTCGCTTTCTTCCGTGCGGCTGGCCGGGCTTCCTGCGGCTTCCTCGGTGTCGGACGACGGGCCTTCGCTTGGGGTGCTCGAGGCCGCCATCTTCGCGGCGACCGCCGCTGACGTGCGCAACGTCGTGATCGGCGGCCGCGACGTCGTCGTCGAAGGTCAGCATGTGCTGATCCCCGACGTGCCGGGGGCACTCGCGTCCGCCGTGCGGGCCGTTCTGGGGTGATCTTCCGCTGCGCTTCGCCCGATTGTCAGTGGCCCAGGGTAAGGTCGCGAGCGTCGGAGGTTGATGTATCGGGCTCCGCGAGCTTAACCAGAATCCTTCGAAGGCAGTGGCGCGCGTCAGGGCCGGTGCATCGCTGCTCGTGACTGACCGCGGCAGGGCCGTGCTTCAGATGATTCCCGTTGACGAGCGCGCCGGGACGCTTGATCAGATGATCGCCTCCGGTGCGGTTTCCGCGCCCGCCGAGACCGGTATGCCGGAGGTCATCGAGGACCTGGCGCCGGGAACGGCGAGCTTGTCTGAGCTGGTGGTCGCGGAGAGGGACGCGGAGCGATCGCGTTGATCTACTTCGACTCTTGTGCGTTGCTCAAGTTCATCAAGCGCGAACCGGAAACCGATGCGCTGCGAGACTGGCGAGCCGCTCTGCCCGCGGGTACTGAACTGGTCACCAGCGAATTGGCCGAGCTTGAAGTGACGCGGGCGCTGCTTCGTGCCGGAGTTGATCATCAGCGGGTGCCTTACTTCGCCGGGCAGGCGCTGCGCGGCGTCTACCGTGTCGATGTCACCAGCACCGTGCTTGCGCGGGCGAAGTCCTACCTGACCCCGAGGCTGGGTACTTTCGATTCGCTGCACCTGGCCAGCGCCGAGCCGTTCCGCAAGGACCTGACAGGGTTCGTGACCTACGACAAGGAACTCGCTGAGACGGCTGCGGAACTCCGATTCCCGGTTATCTGCCCGGCCTAGCTCGAGGTCAGTTCGGCTTCTACTCAGAGGCGGCCTTCCTGGCGGTAGCCGGCCCAGAACGGACCGCCCGCCTGAGCGAGAACGCCGGCGGCGAGTCCCGTCGGCGTCCAAGAGGATCTTGCCGTCCGCGCACAGGCGCGCGAGCGTCGGCCGGCGCCTCGCCGTGTCCTTAGCAAACCACGCGCCAATGAGTTCGCGGTCCTGCACGAACAACTCCGCAGGCCAGTCCCGCCAGCACAACGATTCACGGTACGGGGCGGCGGGCCGTCGATCAGGACGACGATGTCCAGGTCAGAGGTCTCAGTCCGGCGCGGCGAGAGGATGCTGCCGCCGAGGAAGGCCGCTAGCGCTACCGGAAATCGCGCGGCTACTAATGCCCGAGCGTCGGTTACCGGGTCGCGGTCGTCTGGCTTCATACTCGGCATGATCGCGTCGTTCTGGCCGGGCCGCCCAAGCCAGGCAAACCCCCCATCCGGGTACGCGCCGGGCACCCACCACCGCGCCCCCGCCGGGCCCCGCACCCCCGCCAGCAGCATCAACTAGCCACCGATGCTGCCCGCCCCGGCCCCGGCGACAGCATCAATGTCCCAGCGACGTCACGGGAACAGCATCAGAATGCCACCGATGCGGTCAGGTCCGCCCCGCCAGCAGCAACGCGGGGCCACCGATGCTGCCCGCCCCCCGCCCTGGGAACTGGCGCTATGGCCCCCGGCCCCCGGCCGCCCAGCGCGGCCAACACCAACCCCCGGTAGGCACCCACAAACCCCGGATTGAGGGCCGTACAGACCCTCAAACCCCGGATTGAGGGGTTGGCCAGGCACCACCAATCCCGGCTTAGGGCGGTCCGCACCCACAAACCCCGGATTCAGGGCCGTACGGACCCTCAAACCCCGGTTTGATGTTGGCGGGGCCGGGCCGCCCTGCACCCTAGATGGGGGTTTGGCCTGGTTACCGGCGGAGCGACGGGTGATGCGGTGGTGCCGGAAACCGGCCGGGCCGGAAACCGGCCGGGCCGGAAACCGGCCGGATCGGGCGTGCGGCGGGGTTCGCGTGGCGGGGCAACCGCGGCTGGGAGGATGCCGGGCATGAGCACGTTGATCACTAACATCGGCGAGTTGATTACCAACGAGGCGGGAACTGAGCCTCGGCGTGATGCGGCGCTAGTGCTCGATGACGGGGCTGTCGCCTGGGTCGGGCCGGCCGCGAGCGCGCCAGCGGCCGATGAGGTCGTTGACGCGGATGGCCGGGCGATGCTGCCGGGGTTCGTTGACTCGCACGCGCATCTGGTGTTCGCGGGGGAACGGGGGGCTGAGTTCGCGGCGCGGATGGCTGGCCTTCCGTATAGCGCCGGGGGGATCAGGAGCACGGTGGCCGCCACCAGGCAGGCCAGCGACGCGGAGCTTCTGGCGAACCTGCGCCGCCTTGCGGCGGAGATGCTGGCACAGGGGATCACCACCTTCGAATGCAAGTCCGGCTACGGGCTGACGGTCGAAGACGAGGCGCGGAGCGTGGAACTCGCGGCCGAGGCGACGCAGGAAATTACCTATCTGGGCGCTCACGTGGTGCCGCCAGAATTCCAGGGCAACACCGAAGGCTACGTGGACCTTGTCTGCGGGCCGATGCTCGACGCCTGCGCACCGCACGCTAAGTGGGTCGACGTGTTCTGCGAAAGAGGGGCTTTCAGCGCGGATGAGGCACGAGCGGTACTCGCGGCCGGTCGGGCGGCCGGGCTCCGGCCACGCATTCACGCCAATCAACTCGGTTACGGTCCAGGGATTCAGGTCGCCGTCGAGTTCGGGGCCGCCTCGGCCGATCACTGCACCTTCCTTTCCGGAGCCGACATCGACGCGCTCGCCTCGTCGTCGACGGTCGCGACCTTGCTGCCTGGAGTGGAGTTCTCGACCAGGCAGCCTTACCCTGATGCCCGGCGCCTCATCGACGCGGGGGTCACGGTCGCGATCGCGACCGACTGCAACCCGGGCTCGTCCTTCACCTCAAGCATGTCGTTCTGCGTCGCGCTCGCGGTCAGGGACATGCACCTGACCACGGCAGAAGCGGTCAGGGCCGCGACCGCAGGCGGCGCGGCCGCGCTGGGCAGAAACGACGTCGGGCACCTCCGCGAGGGGGCGAGAGCTGACGTGATCATGCTCGATGCGCCCTCGCACGCTTACCTCGCCTACCGGCCTGGCGTGCCGCTGATCGCCGCCGTCTGGCGTGCCGGGCAGCTTGCGGCTGACCGGCGTGGGCCTTCCGCCTAGCCGTGCGGCAACGCGCAGAATAAGGTCGCGGCATGACGGAAATGCTGCCGCTCTTTCCGCTGGGCACGGTGCTTTATCCGGGCCTGGTGCTGCCGCTCAATATCTTCGAAGAGCGGTACCGGCAGTTGATTCGCGACCTGGTGGAAACCTCTCAACCGCGACGGTTCGGCGTGATCGCGATCAGAGAGGGCCGCGAGACCGGCGTCACCGGCGTTTCCTCGCTCTACGAAGTCGGCTGCGTCGCGATGCTGCGCGAGGTCGAGGAACAGTCCGACGGGCGGTATGAGATCGTTACCGTCGGCACCGACCGGTTCAGGCTGCTCTCGCTCGACGAATCCAAGCCCTACTTGCGCGGTGAGGTCGAGCTACTTGAAGAGCCGGCCGGCGATGAGCTCGAAACCCAGTTCGTGATGGCCGCCGTGCAGCGCAGCTTCCGCGCTTACCTTGATGTCCTCGCCAGCCGGGGCCCGGCCACGATCAGCGTTCCCGAGTTGCCCGACGAGCCGATCTTGCTTTCTTACCTGGTCGCTGCCTCGATGATCATCGAGTTGCCGCAGCGGCAGGAGTTGCTCGCCGAACCTGACGCACGCAGTCGGCTTATGACCGAGCGGGCACTGCTCGCGAAGGAGACGGCGCTCCTGCGATCCCTAGGCTCAACCCCGGCCCCCGACCTCAGGTCCTCTCCATACAGCCCAAACTAAACGGGCCGCCGCCGAGGCGAGCACAGCTAGTCAAATTTGAGTAGTCGTGTTTAACTTGGGCGGTGAATCCTACGAGGCTGTTCGTGCTCGGCGCCCTGGCTAAGCACGGGCCTATGTACGGGCATCAGCTCAGGAGGAACGCTCGGCTTGACCGGGCTGACCTGTGGTCGGACGTGCGGCCAGGCTCGCTTTACAGCGCGCTGCACCGGCTGGCGGCTGAAGGGCTGATCGAGCCGGTGCGTACCGAGCAGTCGGGCAACCTGCCTGCCAGGACGGTGTACGCGATCACCGGGGAAGGGCTCAGGGAGCTCAAGGCGCTGCGCGGCGAGGCGCTGACCGAGGTCGGGCTCCGGCCCGATCCCGTTGACCTGGCCCTGGCGATGAGCGATGACCTGGACGAGGACACGCTGCGCGGGTACGTGGAGGACAGGGTAAAGGCGCTGTCGGCGGAGGCGGCTCAGTTTGAGCATCAAGCGGACCGCGCCTGGCCGGACAGGACGGTTGCAGGTGAGCTGGTCGCCGAGCACACCAGGCTGCGGCTGGAGGCCGAGCTCGCCTGGCACCAGCTCGTGCTTGAACGAGCCGGGAAGCTAACGGAGGATAGATGAGCGTTCGCCCGCTGCGCTACCTGGGCGATCCGGTGCTGCGCACGCCCTGCGACCAGGTGACCAGGTTCGACGACACGCTCGCCCGCCTGGTAGATGACCTGCTCGATACGGTCAGGGAGCCTGGCCGGGCGGGCCTGGCAGCGAATCAGATCGGCTCGAGCCTCGCCGTCTTTTCCTTCAACCTTGACGGCGCCTTCGGCTACGTGATCAACCCCGTGCTCACCGAGACCGAAGGCGACCAGGATGGGCTTGAAGCCTGCCTGTCGCTGCCGGGCGCCAGTGCCGAGAGGCATCGCGCCGCCTACGCCGTCGTCCGGGGGGTCGATCTTGAGCAGCAGCCGATCACGGTCGCCGGGGAAGGCGAGCTTGCTCGCTGCCTGCAGCACGAAACCGACCATCTGCGCGGAGAACTCTACATTGACAAGCTTCCCGCCCGTGAGCGAGCCGCCGTGCTCCGCGCGCTGCGCGACGAGCAGCTCATCTAGTCGATCCAGTACCGCCGCACACCTGCGGGAAAACTCTCCAGCGAGATGATCGAATCCAGCTTCCCCCCGCACGCCTCGATCACCCTGATCGAGGCGACGTTGCTGTTCTCGCAGGTCACGAGCACCCGGTCGATGCCGATCGCCCGCGCGACGATCAGGCCCTGACGGAGCATCGCAGTCGCGTAACCGCGCCGGCGAAAGCGCGGCAGCACGCAGTAGCCGATGTGCCCGCCCTCGCGGGCCAGAAAGTCGTTCAGCTCGTGCCTGATCGAGACCCGCCCGACAATGTCACCGTCCACGTCGGCGACGAGCAGCGTGTTCGGCACGAAACGCCCCCGCGGCCCGCGACCGGTCCGCTGCTCCTCACGCACCTTCAGGTAGCTGCCCCAGGCCATGCCCGGCGAGAACCCGATGCCGAAGACGTTTCCTTCGGCAGCCAGTTCGGCGTGCGCGGCGCGGAAGGCCCCTTCGTCACTGGGTCGCAGCGGACGGAGCCTCAGCGAGTTCACCGCAGAGCCAGCGCCGGGTACCGTCCGGCAAACCTGATCAGCGGCTCCCCAAATTCTTTAACATTTCCGACAAATAGCACCCGAGCGATCACCACCAGGTGATCGCCGGCCGGAAACCGGCCGGAAACCTCGCACTCGAATGCCGCCAGCCCTTCCTCGGGAATCAAGGCGCCCGACCATTCGCCACGGTGATGAGGAACGTCGTCGAGCATGAGCCGCGCGCCAGGCCGGCCGCTCGCGGCGAACCGTCCGGCTAGCGCCCGCTGGCCTGCCCCGAGCACGGTGACCGCGAACCGCTCGACTCTCCCGAGCAGTTCCGCCGGGTAAGAGCCCGCGATCAGCGACACCAGGATCAGCGGCGGCCGCAACGACACAGGGCAGAACGCGCTGACCGTAACGCCCACGTCGTCCCGGTCATCCGCAATGGTTACCAGCGTGACGGCACTGGCTATCAGGCCAAGAGCGGCGTCGTATCCCTCCGTGGAGTCGCCGGTGAAATTTGCGGGCATTACTGGAAGGTCCAGGTGCCAGGCAGCAGCAGCGGGCCGGCGGCGGGAAGCCCGCAGCTGAGCGCCGCCTGCCAGACCGGACCCCAGTTCTCTGTCACGTCCGCGAGCAGTGCGGCACCGGCCGCGCCGGCGAGGTCAGCAAGCGGTGAGGTGAGAGCGACGGCGGCCCGGCGGTCTTCGCTGTTGCTGGCCGGCCTGATGCGGTCGAGCGGGCCGAGCCTTGGATAGTGGACCAGCGGGGCGGAGGCCGGCAGGCCGGCGCGGCGGCGTGCGATCGCGGTCGCCTCTTCCAGGCCGCCGAGTTCGTCGACCAGGCCGAGTCCGAGCGCGTCGGCGCCGGTCCATACCCGGCCCCGTGCTATCTCGTGCACCCGCTCGGCGGACAGTCCGCGTCCGGCGGCGACCTTGCCGGTGAAGTCGGCGTAGATGTGGTCGAGCCAGGCGTCGACGATCTGCCACTCCTCCTCGGTGAACGGATGCGTGGTGGAGAACATGGCTGCGTGGCGGCCGAGGACGATTGAGTCGGCCGAGACGCCGATCTTGCCGAACGCCTCGCTCAGTACCGGCTTCGCGCTGATCACGCCGATCGAACCGGTAATAGTGCCCGGCTGGGCGACGATCGCGTCGGCGGCCATCGAGATGAAATACCCGCCAGACGCGGCCACGTCGCTCATCGAGACTACGACGGGCTTGCCTGCGTTGCGGGTCCTTACTACCTCGCGCCAGATCGAATCGGAAGCGATATAGGAGCCGCCAGGGCTGTTGACCCGCAGGACGACGGCCTTGACGTTCTGGTCGGCGGCGGCGGTGCGCAGCATCGCGGTCATGCTGTCAGAGCCCAGCATCGAGCCGCCGCCCACAGGACCGCCGCGGCCGTTGCGGCCGCGCCTGATCGCGCCGGTGGCCGTGATCAGGGCCACGGCCGGCTGCGGCCTTGGTCCTCTGGTCGAGAGCTGGGTCAGGCGGCTGGTCAGCTCGCGGAAGCGCTGGTACCTGGCCAGGTAAAGCAGCACGGTCTGTTCCTTGGACTTGACCCGCTTGCGGACGGCGGCATAGACCTCATCGCGGTAACCGAGTTCGTCGACGAGGCCGGCGGCTTTCGCTTGCTCCGCCAGGTAGGGGCCTTGATTGACCAGGTCCCTTGCCTGCTCGGCAGTGAGACTCGCTTTTTCCGCGATGGCCTTGACGAGCTGTTCTGTGACCGATTCGGCCATCCTTTCCGTCGCCTCTCGCGCCGGCGCGGAGAACTCACGCTCGGTGATCTGCTCGGCGGCGCTCTTGAACTCGTGCCTGGCCCCGACCTCGAAGCTGACCCCCAGCTTGTCGAGCGAGCCGCGCAGGAACAGGCGCTCGACCGCGAGGCCGGTGAGCCCGAGGTCGCCTGACGGCTGCAGGTAGACGGTCTCGAAGGCCGTCGCGAGGTAGTAGGGCAGGTTTCCCGCGGAGAACTCGCCGAAGGTCTCCGCCCAGGCGTACGTCGGTTTCCCCGTTTCGCGGAACCGGCTGACCGCCTCCCTGAGCTCCTGTACCAGTCCGAGCCCGATCGGCCGCCCGCCAAGCTTGACGACCAGCGCCTTCACCCTGTCGTCCGCCCTGGCAAGCCGCAGCCCGTTCACGACGTCGGTAACCGTCGGCTGATGCCGCCCCATCACCGCGGCGAGAGGATCGGACGGGCGAGTCTCCATCAGCCCGTCGGTGAGGTCCAGCTCGAGGATCAGCGGAGCCGTCCGCTGCCGCGAAAGCTTGAGGAACGAGTTCGAGATGCCAGTGCCAGCCATACAGCCAACCTAACCACGCCCGCCGATGCTGAAGCGCGCGGCAGGGTGTGAGCGGGCACTGCCTTTTTTGGGTTATCGTCGGCTGGGATGACGGTGCACGATGGGAACGGCTGGGCCCGGTGCGGCCGCGGCCATCGGCATTGGGGCCGGCATGGCGCGGCCGGGTTGCTACTTGCCGCGCCTGGTCAGGCGGGGCAGCACCTGGTGTTGCTGCAGCAGCGAAGCTGGTGGGGCAGTCACGGGGGTGCGTGGGGACCTCCAGGCGGTGCGCGGGACAGCCACGAGACCGAATTCCATGCGGCACTGCGGGAGGCCGAGGAGGAGTGCGCGCTTGATACGGCGGCAGTCATCGTGCATGGGGTACTGTCCGACGATCACGGCGGCTGGACGTACCGCACCGTGCTCGCAAACGCCCCCATGCCGGTCACCGCGTTCGCGGTCAGCGAGGAGACCAAGCAGGTCGCCTGGGTGCCGGTCGATGACGTGGCGTCGCTGCGGCTGCATCCGGGTTTCGCTGGTCAGTGGGCCGCGTTGCGGGCGGCGCTCATGCCGCTGACGGTCATCGTTGACCTGGCCAACGTGATGGGGTCGCGGCCTGACGGGTGGTGGCGGGACCGTGCGGGCGCCGCGGAGCGCCTGCTTGACCAGATCGCTGTGCTCGCTGAGACGGGAGTGACCACCCTGCCAGAGTCAGTGCCTGCTGCCGCGATTGAGCGGTGGTTCCCGCAATACGTCGTGGTGCTGGAAGGCGCCTCCAAGGCCGCGGCCGGTCCAGCGGATCCTGAGCCTCGGCTCCGCATCGCGCGAGCCCGCGGGTCTGGCGATGACGAGATCGCCAGGCTGGCCGGCGAAACCCCTGGCCAGCGGCTCGTAGTCACCGCCGACCGGGAACTGCGCGCCCGGTGCGAGGCCGCCGGCGCCTCGGTCACTGGCCCCCGCTGGCTGCTCGACCTGCTCTGAACCGGGCCGACGGGCCGGCGTAGTGCGTCCAGAAAGCAAACCCGTACACGGTCGGCGGCGCGCCCCCACCGTTCACGGGTTTCCTGCTTCGCGAAACTCGCATATGCCCCATAGCAGCAGCCGGGCCGGCAGGAAACCCGTACAGGGTCGCCGGACCGACGCCGACCCTGTACGGGTTCACTTTCCGGACTTACGCAAAACACCCCAAACGACCGACGCCCGCCGGGCTCCGGCGGGAGCTACGGCCGCGGGGGCGGCGGTTGCTCGGTGGCTGGCGGGGTTTGGGATGTGGGGAGAATTTTGTCTAGTTCGTTCGCGGCTGGCATGTGCACGTGACGCAGGAGCGCGTGAATGTCTTGGAGTACGCGGTCTCTTTCCTGGTCGCGCTTGGCGCGCTTGCGGTTCTGCCTGATCAGGTGCAGGGTGCCGCCGGCGGCGATGCAGGCGCCGATGTCTGAGGTGACGTTGGTGTAGTTGCCGCCGATTAGCTCGGCCTTGTTGCTGACCACAAGGCCGAACAGGGGCAAGATGATCAGGTAGACCCCGAGCAGGACCAGCAGCACCACGTGCGGCTTGCTCGACAGGATCCGCGGGATCCAGTTCAGCGTGCGGTCAAACCAGTTCCCCGGATTGTCGTCGGCCAGGTCGGTCAGCGACATCGGCCCGTCGGTGGGGTCTGCCCCCGCGCGGGGCGGCGGGGTTGCCTCGCTCATTTAAGCCTCGCGGGCTCGGACTCAGGTACCTCGTCGTGCACTAGCCAGAGCGTCGCGAGTGGCGGGATCGTCAGCACCGCCGAGGCCGGGCGCCCGTGCCAGGGCTCGGCCGACGCTTCCACGGAGCCGTAGTTGCCCGCGCCGCTGCCGCCGTAGTCCTCCGCGTCGGTGTTGATGACCTCACGCCACCGGCCGGTCTTCGGAAGCCCGACCCGGTAGTCGTAATGCGGGTCCCCTGAGAAGTTCACGATGCACGCAAGCACGGGCGAGCCCTCGGCGAAGCGCAGGAAAGAGATCACGTTCCCGAACGCGTCGTTGGCGTCGATCCAGCTAAAGCCGGCGGGCTCGAAGTCCTGCCGCCACAGCGCGGGCTGCGCACGGTAAGCGGCGTTGAGCTGGTCGACCAGGTCACGCAGGCCGACGTGGTTCTCCCCGAGCAGCGCCGCCCAGTCAAGGCCCTGCTCCTGTGACCACTCGCCGCGCTGGCCGAACTCAGAACCCATGAACAGAAGCTGCTTGCCAGGATGCGCCCACATGTATCCGTAGAGCGCCCGCAACGTCGCGAATTTCTTCCAATCGTCACCAGGAATCTTGCCGAGCAGGGAGCCTTTGCCATGGACGACCTCGTCGTGCGACAACGGCAGCACGAAGTTCTCCGTGTAGGCGTAGATCATCGAGAACGTGAGCTCGTTGTGGTGGTAGCGCCTGAACAGCGGGTCGTGACCCAGGTAGGACAACGTGTCGTGCATCCAGCCGAGGTTCCACTTGAGTCCGAAGCCGAGCCCGCCGAGATGCACGGGCCTGGTCACCCCAGGCCAGGCCGTCGATTCCTCAGCGATCATCACGATCCCGCCCACGCGCTTGTAGCAGGTGGCGTTGACCTCCTGGAGGAAGGAGACCGCGTCCAGGTTCTCCCTGCCGCCGAGCACGTTCGGCGTCCACTGTCCAGGCTTACGCGAATAGTCGAGGTACAGCATCGAGGCGACCGCGTCGACACGCAGGCCGTCGACGTGGAATTCTTCAAGCCAGTAGACGGCGTTGGCGACGAGGAAGTTGCGGACCTCGCGGCGGCCGTAGTCGAAGATCAGCGTGCCCCAGTCAGGGTGCTCGCCGCGGTTCGGGTCGGGGTGCTCGTAAAGCTGGGTGCCGTCGAACTGGGCGAGAGCCCAGGAGTCCTTGGGGAAGTGCGCGGGCACCCAGTCGACGAGCACGCCGATCCCAGCCTGGTGCAGCCGGTCGACCAGGTACCTGAAGTCGTCAGGCTCGCCGAATCGCGCCGACGGGGCGTAATAGGACGTGACCTGATACCCCCAAGAACCTCCGAACGGGTGCTCGGCGACTGGCATGAACTCGACGTGAGTGAAGCCGCGCTCAAGCACGTAGGCGACGAGTTCGCCGGCCAGTTCACGGTAACTGAGACCTGGCCGCCACGACCCGATATGTACCTCGTACACACTCATCGGGGCGGTCAGCGGGTCTCGCTGGTGCCTGTTGGCCATCCATTCCACGTCAGCCCAGCGGTAGCCGGACTGGTAGACCACAGAAGCGGTCGCGGGCGGTATCTCAGCGAAAGCGGCGAGCGGGTCGGCCTTGCGGTGCCAGGTGCCATCTGGGCCGCAGATCTCGTACTTGTAGACCGTGCCGCTGCCGATTCCCGGCAGGAAAAGTTCCCAGACCCCTGACGAGCCGAGCGAGCGCATCGGGTGCCCGCGGCCGTCCCAGTGATTGAAGTCGCCGATCACGCGGACGCCGCGGGCGTTCGGCGCCCAGACCGCGAACGCGGTGCCCGTGCCGTCAGGCGCGACCCGCGCACCGAGCGCGCGCCACAGTTCCTCGTGCCTTCCCTCGGCGATCAGGTGCAGGTCGATCTCGCCGAGCGTGGGCAGGTACCTGTAGGGATCGTCGCCGATCAGCTCGGGCGCTGCCTCGCCGTACTTGACCGCGAGTTGGTAGCCCGTTGCGAGGTCGCCTGGCACTAGCGCGGAGAACACGCCGTCGTGCAGGTGCCGCATCGGGTACCTGGTCTCGTCCGGCAGCACTACCTCCACCGAGGATGCCAGCGGTCGGAGTGTCCTGACGATTGTGCCTTCGCTGCTCAGGTGAGCGCCGAGGACGGAGTGGGGGTCGTGGTGGTGGCCGGCGACTATCGAGTTAATCTCATCGACGCTGACCGGGTCGGCTTCTCCTGTCACCTTCATCTCTCGCCTCCTTGTGCCGCCGCGGCGATCGCGTTCATCGGGATGGGCAGCCAGCTCGGCCGGTGCCTGGACTCGTAGACCGCCTCGTATACGGCCTTCTGCAACGTCAGTGCCCGCAGGAGAGCGGCGTCCCTTCCCGTGTCCTCGCCTCCTGCTTCCCCGTACCCAGTCAGGAACGCTTCCTGGCAGGCTTTGACCCAGCCGGGCGCGATCTCCCTGAGCGTGGAGTCGTCTGGGTGTTCTAGTACCTGATGCCTGGCGGCGTAATCGAAGGACCGCAGCATTCCCGCGACGTCCTTCAGCGGTGGCGCGAACGCCCGGCGCCTGGCCAGCGGCACAGAGGGCTCGCCTTCGAAGTCGAGTATCACCCAGCCGCCTTCTGTACCTAGAACCTGCTCAAGGTGATAATCGCCGTGAATACGCTGAATCGGTATCGGTTCTCGCAGTTCGGCGAGCCTGGCGTAACTGGCGAGGACCTCGTCACGGTGACGGCCGAGTTCTGGCACGGCCTCGGCGGCGGCGTTGAACTCCGCAGTCAGGGTGGCGATCAGGTCTCTCATGCCGGGCACTGGCAGCGTGCTGGCGCCGAACGCGGCGGCCATCTCTTCATGGAGCCGTGCCGTCGCCGCTCCTAGCGTCCTGGCCTGCTCGCGGAAATCCGGCTCTGGTTCGTGCAGGCTGGCGATGGCCAGCTTCCAGGCATCGGTCGCGTGCGGGTAAAACTCCGACAAAATTGCCAGGATCGTGTCCCCGGCCTCGATCCAGCCAAGCGGCTTCGCGACGAGGCTTGATCCGGCACGGGCAAGCACGGCCGGGATCTCCAGGTCGGGATGATGGCCGTCGAACGGGCGCCTGAGCACCTTCATGATCGCCTTGTCGCCGAACACGATCGCCGTGTTGCTCTGCAAGGCGGGGAGCGGGCGGGCGGTGACGTTGATGTCGATGGCCGCGTCCGGTTCTGCTATGAAGCTGATCTCTCCCGCGCGCCTGCCTTCCGCGATCCCCCGCAGCAGGATCATGGCCAGAACCGGGTCTCTTGCCCCGTCGTAGGCAACGAGTCCGTCCTCTGTCACGCCGATTCTGGCGTCTTCCAGCGCCTCAGGCAACTCCGTGGCCAGGCCAAGCAGCACCTGGTAGCGGACGACGCGGCTCCCCGCGGTCACGTCGGCCAGCAGATGCCGCAACCGCGGGTCGCCGTCCGCCAGCAGCACGTCGGACCTGATCGCGACCTCGCGTACGGAGGCTCCGCCCGCGAACCAGCGCCGTGTCGGCAGCCAGGCACCAAGCAGTTCCGCGAGCGAACCATTCCCCATCGCAAGAGTCAAGCATCCCCGGTCGAAGTGCCCGGCGACGCCCCCCTGCGACGCCCCCCTGCGACGACCCTGGCGACGGACCGGCGCGAGGCCGCTCGGGCGGCGAAGGAGGGTCAACCGCATCGTTGGCCCGGCGATGCTGCTGGCAACGGGCTTTCGACGACAACGCTGGCCTTCCGATGTCGTAGCCATAGCATCAGGTTTCCATCGTTGTCGTTGGGCGCCGGCCTGGCTACAGCATCAGCGGGCCAACGATGCTGTAGCCAGGCCTTCGGACGGCCCGGTCCCTTCGGACGGCCCGGTTAGAGCCCGGAGTGGGCGGGGGGTTCGAGCATGAACCAGTAGAAGCCGTGGCCTGGCAGGGTCAGGAGGTAGCTCAGCTCGCCGATGGGCGGGAAGGCTACGCCGCCCATGCACTCGACGGGGGAGAAGCCGTTGTACCTGGACAGGTCGAGTTCTACCGGCTGCGGGAACTTGGACAGGTTGTTTACGCACAGGATCGGATTGCCCGCCAGTTCGTCAGGCTGGTCCTCGCCGTATTCGCGGACGAACGCGAGCACGCTGGGGTTTGAGCTGGTCAGCTCGGCGTAGGTGCCGAGGCCGAAGACCGGGTGGCGCTTGCGGATCTCGATCATGCGCCTGGTCCAGTGCAGCAGCGAGCCGGTGTTGCGTTCCTGTGCCTCGACGTTGAGCGCCTGGTAGCCGTAGATCGGGTCGGTGTTCGGCTGCAGGTACAGGCGCTGGGGGTCGCAGATCGAGAAGCCGCCGTTGCGGTCGGGGGTCCACTGCATGGGGGTGCGGACGCCGTCGCGGTCGCCGAGCCAGATGTTGTCGCCCATACCGATCTCGTCGCCGTAGTACATGACGGGGGAGCCGGGAAGCGACAGGAGCAGCGCGGTGAACAGCTCGAGCTGGTTGCGGTCGTTGTCGAGCAGCGGGGCGAGGCGGCGGCGGATCCCGATGTTGGCCTTCATCCTCGGGTCCTTGGCGTATTCGGCATACATGTAGTCGCGCTCGTCGTCGGCAACCATTTCCAGGGTCAGCTCGTCGTGATTGCGCAGAAAGATGCCCCACTGGCAGCCGGAAGGTATCTGAGGTGTCTGTGCCAGGATCTCAGAGATCGGGTACCTCTGCTCGCGGCGCACGGCCATGAAGATGCGCGGCATCAGCGGGAAGTGGAACGCCATGTGGCATTCGTCGCCGCCCACGACAGGATCGCCGAAGTACTCGACCACGTCGGTCGGCCACTGGTTCGCCTCGGCCAGCAGAACCCGGTCAGGGTACAAGCGGTCGATCTCGGTCCTGACACGCCGCAGGTACTCGTGGGTCTCCTTGAGATTCTCGCAGTTCGTGCCCTCGCGCTCGTACAGGTATGGCACGGCGTCAAGCCGGAATCCGTCGATGCCGAGATCGAGCCAGAACCGCAGCACTTCGAGCATCGCGTCCTGAACCCTCGGGTTCTCGTAGTTCAGGTCCGGCTGGTGAGAGAAGAACCTGTGCCAGTAGTACTGGCCCCTGACCTGGTCGAAGGTCCAATTGGACTGCTCGGTGTCCACGAAGATGATCCGGGCGTCTGTGTACCGGTCGTCGGAATCTGACCAGACATAAAAGTCGCCGTAAGGCCCGGCCGGGTCCGTGCGCGAGGCCTGGAACCAGGGGTGCTGGTCGCTTGTATGGTTCATCACAAGGTCGGCGATGACCCGGATGCCGCGCGCGTGCGCGGCCTCGACCAACTCGACGAAATCGCCGATCGTGCCGAACTCCGGCAGGATCGCCATGAAGTCCGCGATGTCGTAGCCGCCGTCCTTCAGCGGTGACGCGTAGATCGGCAGCAGCCAGACGCAGTCGATGCCTAGCCACTCCAGGTAGTCGAGCCGGGAGATCAGGCCCCTGATATCTCCGGTTCCGTCGGCGTTGGAGTCGTGGAAGCCTCGTACCAGGACTTCGTAAAAGACCGCGTGCTTGAACCACCGCGGATCGCGCGGCTTATCGAAGGAGAACGAGTTCGGAACCGGCTCGTTCGGTGCGGCCGAGGTCGTCCTGAACATGCCGCCGAGATTTCCTAGGGCAACGGGGAGCCCTCGCGACGATGGTTCTTGCGGTGTCGCCACTGCGCTATCTCCTGATTTCTGACGTGCCAAGCTGAACTGGGGTAGTGGCTGGCTGCGGCGCAAGCCGGATCGGACGTGCGGCGGTGACTAACTTGGCGTTCGCTTGATTGAGGTTAGCCCGGCCCGCGGTGTCGATCTGCTGTTCTCTTGCCGCCGTATTGTGCCTAATGCCCAACTGTCGGTGCACACCAGGTCGGCTTGTACCCGTACCCACGCCTTACCGCCCCGCGCCGCCTGGCTGGCCAGCGGAGATCTTGAAGATGTGCGCGGGCGAACTTCCAGGGTCAAGGCGAACGTAGTTGGCCTGCCCCCAACGGTAAGACGTCCCCGTAAGCTCATCGGTTACCGTGAATCCTGCGCTGACGTCGATCCCGAGTGCCGCCTCGTCCAGCCAGATCGTGGCTTCGCGGGGCTGGTGCGGGTCGAGGTTGACTACGACGAGAACCGTATCGTCGCCGGTGACGTCGGCTCCTGGCGTGCCTGCTCTCTTAGAAAAGCACAGAATCTCCGCGCGGTCAGGGAAATGGAAGCGCAGGTTGCGCAGCTCGGTCAAGGCGGGATGCGACCGCCTGATCGCGTTGAGCTGGGTAATGAAGTCAGCGATCGTGAGTTTCAGCCGCTTGGCGGCCGCCCAGTCGCGGGGCTTGTACTGGTACTTCTCTGAGTCCAGGTATTCCTCGCTGCCGGGGCGAAGCGGAGTGTTCTCGCAGAGTTCATATCCGGAGTACACGCCCCAGGAAGGCGAGAGCATCGACGCGAGCACCGCCCTGATCTTGAACGCGGCGGGATTAGCGTGCTGCAGGTAAGGGCTCAAGATGTCCGGAGTGTTCACGAAGAAGTTCGGCCGCATGTAGGCGGACGCGGGCCCGGACAGTTCCTTGAGGTACCCGGTCAGTTCCTCGCCCGTGTTCCGCCACGTGAAGTACGTATAGGACTGGTGGAAGCCGATGATGGCCAGGGCGCGCATCATGGCCGGCCTGGTGAACGCCTCGGCGAGGAAGAGTACGTCAGGGTCGGTCCTGGCGATCTCGGCGAGCAGCCGGTCCCAGAACGGGAGCGGCTTGGTGTGCGGGTTGTCGACACGGAAGACCGTCACGCCGTGGCCGATCCAGTACCTGACGATCCGCAGTACCTCCTCGTAGATGCCTTCCGGGTCGTTGTCGAAGTTCAGCGGGTAGATGTCCTGGTACTTCTTTGGCGGGTTCTCCGCGTAGGCGATCGTGCCGTCGGCCCGTGTCGTAAACCACTCCGGGTGCTTTTCGACCCAGGGGTGGTCTGGGGAAGCCTGCAGGGCCAGGTCAAGTGCGACCTCGAGGCCAAGCTCGTTGGCGCGGGATACGAACGCGTCGAAGTCGTCGATCGTGCCCAGGTCAGGGTGGATGGCGTCGTGACCGCCCTCCGGTCCGCCGATGGCCCAGGGCGAGCCAGGGTCGGACGGGCCGGCGAGCAGCGAGTTGTTCTTGCCCTTGCGCGCGGTCGTGCCTATCGGGTGAACCGGCGGCAGGTACACGACGTCGAAGCCCATCGCCGCGATCGCGTCCAGGCGGCGGGCCGCGGTGGCGAACGTGCCTCCTACCGATTTGGCGCGGCCGAGCGGATCTACCTTCGCGCCCTCCGACCTCGGGAAGAACTCATACCATGAGCTGAACAAGGCACGCTTTCTGTGCACCGCCAATGGGCACCAGGCCGAATGGGTCAGCAGGTCGCGCACCGGGAACGCGGCGAGTGCCTCGCCTGCCTCAGGCGTGAAGGCCGTGCCGAGGCGGTCGACTCCTGACTTCGTGCTGTCCCGCAGGCTGGCGGCCACCGACTCGAAGAGCTTGCGTGCGGCTGTCGCCTGGTGCTTTGTGGCCGAACCGGTCTTAGCGGCCTGGCGGGCAGCCTGAGCGGCCTGCTTAGCGGCGCGGTCGAAGAGCAGGGCGCCCTCGGCGAGCATGAGCTCTACGTCCTGGCCGATCGGCACCTTGATCGCGCTGTCGTGGCGCCAGTGCGCGTAAGGATCGCCCCAGGCCTCCACCCGGAAGTGCCATAGTCCTTCGCTGCCTGGCGCGACGTCGGCACCGTAGCGGTCGGTGCCCTCGGTGAGCTCGCGCATGGGTGAGGGCGGTCCGATGATGCCGTCAGGATCCCGGAGGACCACCTGGGCGCCGAGCATCTCGTGTCCCTCACGGAACACCGTTGCCGTCACTTGAAGAGTCTCGCCGGTCACGGCTTTCGCCGGGCGCCGGCCACAGTCGACCTGGGGCTCGACTTCGAGTATCGGGATCCTGCCGATCACCACGGAAAAGTACCCGCAGGGGCGGTCGCGCATTCACGCGGGGGCGCCCTTTGTCGCGGATTCCTTTGCCGTGCTGGGCTGCGCTCTGCGTGCCTGCTCCAGAGGGGTAGTACTCTCACTCACCGTGAGAGCAATCCGACGGTTCACCATCCACCCCGCGCTGCCCGCACCACTGGCGTCTCTTCGCACCTTGATGCTGAATTTGCGCTGGTCATGGCATGGGCCGACGCGTCAGCTATTTGCCGAGATCGACCAGGCCGCCTGGGATGCGAGCGGACACGACCCAGTCGGGATGCTGGCGCTCGTCTCGCCGCAGCGGCTGACCGCGCTCGCCTCTGACGAAGATTTCCTTCGCAGGCTCGGAATGGCGGTTGATGAGCTGAACGGGTACCTCACAGGGCCCCGCTGGTACCAGACGTCAGGGCAGGTCGGGGCCGGGCCCGCCGCCATCGCCTATTTCTCGCCTGAGTTCGGCATTACCGCGGCGCTTCCGCAGTACTCGGGTGGCCTTGGCATCCTGGCTGGCGATCACCTGAAGTCAGCCAGCGATCTCGGCGTGCCTCTGATCGGCGTCGGCTTGTTCTACAGGCACGGCTATTTCACGCAGTCGCTGTCGCCAGAGGGCTGGCAGACCGAGCGTTATCCGGCTTCCGATCCCGCTGGCCTGCCGATCGTGCTGCTTCGCGATGCGGGCGGCGTCCCGGCCAAGGTCACGGTCGGACTGCAGGACGGAGCTGAGCTTGGCGCGCAGATCTGGGTGGCTGAGATCGGGCGGGTGCCGCTGCTGATGCTCGACGCCTATGTCGAGGACAACGAGCCGGCCATGCGGGACGTCACCGACCGGCTGTACGGCGGCGGCAGCGAGCACAGGCTTAGCCAGGAATTGCTGCTCGGCATCGGCGGCGTGCGAGCGGTCAGGCGTTACTGCGAGATCACAGGTCATCCGCAGCCAGAGGTCTTTCACACCAACGAGGGCCACGCCGGCTTCCTCGGGATCGAGCGGATCAGGGAGTACCTGGGCGAGGGGGCGGACTTCTCAGAAGCGGTTGCCCTGACCAGAGCCGGGACCGTGTTCACCACGCACACTCCGGTACCGGCGGGCATTGACAGGTTCGAGAAGGAACTCATCGAGGCGGAGTTCTGCCAGGACGGCGGTGAGCCTGGCCTGCCGGTCGACGAGGTACTCGCGTTCGGGGCTGAGACGTATCCAGGCGGTGATCCGGAGGTCTTCAACATGGCCGTGATGGGGATGCGGCTTGCCCAGCGCGTGAACGGCGTCAGCAAGCTGCATGGCCAGGTCAGCAGGGAGATGTTCACCGGGCTCTGGCCTGGCTTCGATACGGCGGAGGTGCCTATCGGGTCGATCACTAACGGCGTGCACGGCCCGAGCTGGGTCGCTGGCGAGGTACTTAACATCGCGAGGAACGGGCATCACGCTGGTGATCCGCAGTGGCTGGCGGACGAAGCGGAGGCCTGGAACCTGGTCGCGGCCGACCCGGTCCGTGTCTTCGAGATTCGCAGGGCGCTCCGTGCCAGGCTGGTGCGGCACGCGCGGGCCAGGCTGCGGACGTCATGGCTACAGCGCGGCGCTTCAGAGGCCGAACTGGCGTGGATCGGCAATGCGCTCGACGAGAACATCCTGACCATCGGGTTCGCCCGCCGTGTGCCCTCTTACAAGCGCCTCACGATGATGCTGCACGACCCCAAGCGGCTGACTGCGCTGCTGCTTGACCAGGAACGGCCGCTGCAGATCGTGATCGCGGGCAAGGCTCACCCGGCTGACGACAGCGGCAAGGCGCTGATACAGCAGATGGTCAAGTTCGCCGACGACCCCGAGGTGCGGCACAGGATCGTGTTCCTGCCCGACTACGACATGGAGCTGGCCAGGATCCTGGTCGAGGGCTGTGACGTCTGGCTGAACAACCCGCTGCGGCCGCTTGAGGCGTGCGGCACTTCAGGAATGAAGGCGGCGCTGAACGGTGCGCTGAACCTGTCGATTCTTGATGGCTGGTGGGATGAGTGGTTTGACGGCGAAAATGGCTGGGCCATACCTTCCGCGGACTCGGTGACCGACCAGGACCGCAGGGACGCGGTTGAATCGACCGCCCTTTACGACTTGCTCGGGCAGTCGGTCGCCCCGATGTTTTACGACCGGGGCGCCGACGGCCTGCCAGGCCGCTGGCTTGAAATGGTCGCGCACACGCTGCGCGTGCTAGGGCCCAAGACGCAGGCGACCCGGATGGTGCGCCAGTACACGACCGATCTCTACCTGCCGGCGGCCCATTCGTCGCGGGCGCTTGCCGGTCCGCCTGACTCTGCCGGGTTCCCCGGCGCGGCTGAGTTCGCCGGGTGGAAGCAGCGGGTCGAGCAGGCCTGGCCCTCAGTCATGATCGAGCTGGTGGAGACCGACGACGGCGAGCAGTCGCCAGGCGAGAAGCTGGCGGTGCGGGCCGGGGTCGCGCTCGGCGAGCTGTCACCAGGCGACGTGAGCGTTGAAGTCGTGTACGGCCGGGTAGGCGGCGATGACGAGATCACTGACCCCGTGTACTCCGAGCTGGTACTCGAGTCCGAGCCAGGTGCTGACGCCGTGGCGTGGTACAGCGGAGAAGCCGTGCTTGGCCAGCCAGGGCCGTTCGGCTACACGGTGCGGGTGCTGCCTAAGCACCGGCTGCTGACCGGACCCGCCGAGCTCGGCCTGGTGCGGCTGCCGGTCGCTCCGGTCGGCCTGGTCAACGGCGACCTTCGCTGACCGTGCTGGTTACGGTGCGCTAACACCTACCCGCGTACCGGTCATTTCATGCCGCCGTTCTGCGGCCTCGTCAGGAAATGGCGTTATAACGGGGAAGAACTGTCCTTACGGGCTCGTTCGCGCGCCGATCTGTAGCACATATTGTGATCGACAAGTTACTGTATGGAGTAAACCGACGCGACCCCGCTGACGTCCTGCCAGCAAAAGACATCAGGCTTGGCCGGTGAAATTTGTCGCCTTGCCGGTGAGAACGCCAGCAAAGTTGAGTCACATGTGACATCCTGTGATTCGACGACTTCAAGGAGTAGTGACCTCACTGGTCACTGTCAGTAGGCAAGTCATTACCTAAGTAGCAACGAGAGGATCTGTCGAAGTGAGAACTCAGATCAAGCCGGACAATAGGCTCCTCACCCCTGCGGAGGTCGCGGCCATGCTCAGGGTCGATCCGAAGACCGTGACCCGGTGGGCAAGGGGCGGCAAGCTCTCCTCGATCCGCACTCCAGGCGGTCACCGCCGTTACAGCGAGTCAGAGGTAAGGGGCTTCCTGAATAGCTGGCAGGGTGTCAGCCTGCCGCGTGCGGTTGGTGAGTGACTGCCAAGAGTCACTGACCCCGCACTTTGAGGGCCTGCCCGGCGTTGCGCGGGGCAGGCCCTCAGATGTGGCAGCGGGCTGCGTGCCACGTAAGATCGCGGTGCGCGGGCGGATGGCCTCAGTTTCCCGCGGGTTTCTTGCGGAGGTGTTGCGTGGGCGAGTTCGTGCGAGTCGAAGTCGAGCAGGCGATCGCGACGATCAGGCTGGACCGGCCGCCGATGAACGCGCTGAACGCGCAGGTGACGCTGGAGATTGCGGCGGCCGCGGCAGAGGTCAGCGACAGCGACGACGTGAGGGCCGTGGTCCTCTACGGCGGCGAGAAGGTCTTCGCCGCCGGCGCCGACATCAAAGAGATGGCGCAGACCAGCTACGGCGGAATGCTCGGTACGAGCAAGCGCCTGCAGGACGCTCTCACGGCCGTCGCGAAGATCGGCAAGCCGGTCGTGGCCGCGATTACCGGATACGCGCTCGGCGGCGGCCTAGAACTCGCCCTGTGCGCGGACTTCCGTGTCGTCGGGGAGGGCGCGAAGGTCGGACAGCCGGAGATCTTGCTCGGGGTGATCCCAGGTGCCGGGGGCACGCAGCGCCTGCCCAGGCTGATCGGGCCTGCTCGCGCCAAGGACATCGTCTTCACCGGCCGCTTCGTTGGCGCGGATGAGGCGCTGGCGATCGGCCTGGCCGACCAGGTCGTGCCTGATGCTGACGTACGCCAGGCCGCGCTTGACCTCGTGGCCAGGTACGCGGGCGGGCCGGCGCTCGCGTTGCGCGCGGCGAAGCAGGCCATCGACGACGGACTCGATGTTGACCTCGATACAGGGCTCGAGATCGAGCGGCTGCATTTCGCCGGCTTGTTCGCGACTGAGGACCAGCGCACCGGCATGCGCAGCTTCATGGACAATGGACCTGGGAAGGCGAAATTCGCGGGACGGTAACCACGACGGCAGCCGGGAAAGCAGCGGAGCCCAGATGACAGACGGCAATACAGGCGATGACGGTCTCTCGCTTGAGATGGTGATGGCGGCGCTTCGGGCTGACAGCTCCGACATCGCGATTTATGCCAAGGTACTGACCGACACCCTTGGTGACTCGCTGCCAGCCGACTGCCTGACCATCGAACGTAACCGGTCAATGTCTGACCGCATGCAGAACCGGCCAGGCACGGTGACCAAGGTCTCGGTCAAGCTCGGCGAGAAGAACCTGACGCTCGGCACGAAGAAGGGCGCCCCGGTCGCGGAGATCTGCCACGAAGTGCGGGGGATTGTGCTGTCGCGCAACGAGGTTCCGATCGCTGAGTGGGCGGCAGAACTCGCCAGGGCGCTGGTCGCGCACGCCGAGCAGAACGCGCAGGCAGCGACGGCGCTGCGCCGG
This sequence comes from Streptosporangiaceae bacterium, assembly GCA_035509195.1. Taxonomy (GTDB): domain Bacteria; phylum Actinomycetota; class Actinomycetes; order Streptosporangiales; family Streptosporangiaceae; genus Chersky-822. The sequence continues at coordinate 29,592 of DATJLT010000308.1, forward strand.
CTCGTCTCCGGCGGTTAGCCGGCCTGTCGCCGGGTGCTTGCCTGGCGGGCTCCGGCTGGCCGCCTGCCGGATAGCTGCTGGTCACGGTCGTCATGTCTGGGTCTCCTGCGGGTAGAGGTTGCGGCACCATCTCGTATCGCGATGACTTTTTCCGCCTCGCGAAACGTAAGCTATGAAGTCATGAGGGTTCAGGACCGCACGCCAGAGCGGCTTGGACCATACCGCGTGGTCAGGCAACTCGGTCAGGGCGGCATGGGGGTCGTGTACCTGGCTGCCGATGCCGAGGGGCAGCCGGTGGCGGTCAAGGCCCTGCACCCCGGCATGGCTCAGGAAGAAAACGCCAGGCGCCGGCTTGCCCGCGAGGTCGAGACCATGCACCGGGTCAGGAGTCAGTACGTCGCCGAGGTGCTCGGCGCTGACCTCGACGGCGACCCGCCCTACATCGTGACCAGGTACGTACCAGGCCCGACGCTTGATGCCGTCATCGCGACCGGCGGCGCCATGACCGGTCCGGCGCTAAAGCGCCTCGCATACGGACTTGCCCAGGCCCTGCACGCCGTGCACACGGCCGGCGTCGTGCACAGGGACCTGAAGCCGGGCAACGTGATGATCTCGGACGGCGAGCCAGTCGTCATCGATTTTGGCATCGCACAACTCGCCGAGACCACGCGCCTGACCATGACAGGGATGTTCATGGGCACGCCCGGCTACCTGGCGCCAGAAGTCATCGAGGGCAAGGACAGCGGGGCGGCGTCCGACGTGCATTCCTGGGCAGCCACGCTGGCCTTCGCCGCGACCGGGCGTCCGCCGTTCGGCACCGGCACCTACGAGGCCATCTTCTTCAGGATCGTGCACGGTCAGCCTGATCTTGACACGCTTCCGCTGCCGCTTCGCCCGATGGTAGCGAGGGCGCTGGCCAGGGATCCCGTCGCGAGACCCACCGCAGCCGAACTTGTGCAGTGGGCGTCCGGGCTCGACGCCTCCGCTCTGGTGCCAAGCGCGCCTGGCCTGAACAACGGTTACCTCGGCGGATCGAACCTTGACCAGAGAACTGTCACTGACCAGCAAGGCCCTGGTGCCGCCTGGCCGGTGTCGACGCGGCCTCTCGCGCCGCTCAGCGCCGATGACGTGCGTGACCTGCTGCCGCCGGTGAATTACAGCGGCCAGCCGGTCGCGGCGGTGGTAGCGGGCACAGGCCCAGGCGGGCCTGCCCCTCTTCCGCAGGTCGCGCTCGCGCCAGCGCGAGCGGCCTTGATGCCGCAGCCGACTGGAGCTCAGCTCGCGGCCGCTCAGCCGGGAACTGGCCGGTTCGGCGGCAGGGAGCGCCCGGCGGTGGCCGGCCGCGGCGTCTCGGCCATTTCACCGTGGAGTCCGCTGGTTATCGCGTCGGTCATGCTGGCGGTCGCTGTAAGCGTGATGGCGCCCGTGGCAGGCACCGCAGTCGCGCTTGCGCTCTTCATTCTGCTGCGAGCGGCGGCGATCACCGGCAGGCACCTATCGAAGCGGGCCGCCGGCTCCGGCCGCGCCGGCGCCGCGCTCGTGCTGTTCCCTGTGTCCGTGCTGCGCGCCGTTCTCGGCCTCCTGCTTGTCGCGCCCGTGGCGCTGCTCGGCGCCTGCGTCGCCATAGCGGCGACGATTATCGCGGTTCCCGTGCACCCGCTGCCCCAGGCGGTCGCGTTCGGTGCGGGGGCACTGATCGCGATCGTCGGTCTCGGGCCCGGCTCATCGGGAAGCAGGTCCTTGCTGGCCAGCATCTACACGTGGGTGGCCAGGACGCCGAGCCAGCGCGCGGTCACCTACGTCGGCGTCCTCAGCGTGTGCACCTGGGCCGGGGTCACCGCCTGGTATCAGTCGCCTGCGGCGGCATACTGGCCGGTCATCAGCCTGCACGCCCAGCTTGAGCATCTGCCGACGCTCCGCACGGTGATCACTGACTTCCGTCTTAACCTGCTCAGGCTGGCCAGGAAATACACGCCGTGAACTAGCCGGTGGCGCGGCGCCTTTCCTGATGCAGCGCCGCCGGCCGTGAAATGGAAGCCGGCTGGCCCGATCCCCAGTGCGAGGCTGCCGTGGCGGTGCGCTGGTCTTCAGGCATCTGGGGCTTGGCCAGCCCGAGAGCCACGACCTCGTTGGCGAGCCTGATCCGCCTGTTCTGGCCTTCAGGGATCCTCAGCTTGGAGTACAGCCGCAGCAAATGCTGCTTCACGGCGGCTTCGGTCACGACGAGGTCGGCCGCGATCTCGCGGGCGGTCGCGGGCGCGACAAAGGCATCGTCGCACAACGCCGGGCGGCAGAGCGAGGCGATGACGTCAAGCTCCCGCCTGGTCAGTTCTGGTGCCGCCGACTTCGGCGGTTCCGCGTCTTCGACCACGTCCGCCATGATCCCGCCGATCCGGCACCGTGCCGAGCCGAAGCTCAGCGCGTCACCGTCGCACAGCAGCCTGCGGCCGACTAGCCTTCCGTTTACTCTGGTGCCGTTGCGGGATAATCCCAGGTCTGAGACGTAGACGTAGGGCCCGCGGCGGACAAGTTCCGCGTGCAGGACGGACACGCTCGGGTCGGCCAGCCGGAGATCCGCATAGCTGCCGCGCCCGACGGTCGTCACGTTGGGCCGGAGCGGCACAACCGCGCCGGTGCTTACGATCTGAATGTGGGGGCCTTCCATCAGGTACCTTCCGCGCCGGAGGCTGGCGCTCCGCTTCACACTGCGTACCCGCTGACCGGAGATCCCAATCCGGGCAACTCGGGCGGGCGTCTCAGCTTCCTGCGTGCCTACCTGATAGGACGGGAAAGTACACTTTCGAACGGGCGGTTTCGAGTGGTCAGTGAGAGGCATCAGATGGTGCGTCGGGTTGCCGGTCAGCAGGGGCGCGGGTCGAGCACGTCCTCGGGCCGATGAGACACGCCGCGCCCCGATCAGCGCGCTCTGGCAAGCGCCGCGGTGCCGCAGGCAACGCCGCAGCCGCAGCCGCAGCCGCGGGCACTGTCAGCACCGCCGGCGAAGCGCAGGGCGCGGCTGGCTGGCATCAGCTTCCCTACTTGCTGATCGTCGCGGGCACCGTCGCGGCGCTGGCGATAATCCGGCTGGGGACGCAGCATCTGAAGGGCGGTACGTTGGTACTCGCAGGAGTGCTGCTCGTTGCCGCCGTAGCAAGACTAGTTCTGCCCGACCGGCGGGCAGGCATGTTGGCATCGCGGCGACGGTGGCTCGACGTAGCGATATTCGCCGTGTTTGGCGTGGGCCTACTTGTCGCGGGACTAGCGGTTCCTGTGCCCGGTTAGCCAGTGACTTGTGCTGGCAGGCGTAGGTTTCTGGTTAGAAAGCTCGTGAAGGGAACTCATCGGCATGTCCAAGATCAAGGTGGCCAATCCCGTCGTGGAAATCGACGGGGACGAGATGACGCGCATCATCTGGCAGTTCATAAAGGATGAGCTGATCTTGCCCTACCTGGATATCGAGCTTGACTATTACGACCTGTCGATCCAGAACAGGGATGCCACAGACGACCAGGTCACGGTCGACGCCGCGAACGCGATCAAGCGCCTTGGCGTCGGCGTCAAATGCGCGACGATCACCCCGGACGAGGCCAGGGTCACCGAGTTCGGCCTGAAGAAGATGTGGCGCTCCCCTAACGGCACCATCCGTAACATTCTCGGCGGGGTCGTGTTCCGCGAGCCCATCGTCATCGAAAGCATCCCGAGGTTCGTGCCGGGCTGGACGAAGCCGATAGTCATCGGCAGGCACGCCCATGGCGACCAGTACCGCGCCACCGATTTCGTCGTGCCAGGCGCGGGCACCGTCACGATTTCCTACCAGCCAGCCGACGGCACCGATGCCCAGCCGTTCGCGCTCGAGGTCGCCAGGTTCGGCGGGAGCGGCGTCGCGATGGGCATGTATAACTTCGACAACTCGATCAGGGACTTCGCCAGGGCCACGATGCGCTATGCGCTCGACCGTGCCTACCCGCTTTACCTCTCGACCAAGAACACGATACTGAAGGCCTACGACGGCCGGTTCAAGGACATCTTCGCCGAGACTTACGACAGCGAGTTCAAGTCCGATTTCGAGGCGGCAGGCCTGTTCTACGAGCACAGGCTCATCGATGACATGGTGGCGCAGGTCATCAAGGGTAACGGCGGCATCGTCTGGGCGTGCAAGAACTACGACGGCGACGTCGAGTCAGACATCGTCGCCCAGGGCTTCGGCTCCCTCGGGCTGATGAGCAGCGTGCTGATGACGCCCGATGGTTCCTGCATCGAGGCCGAGGCCGCCCACGGCACGGTGACCAGGCACTACCGGCAGCACCAGTCGGGCAAGCCGACCTCGACGAACCCGATCGCGTCGATCTTCGCGTGGACCAGGGGCCTTTCTTACCGTGGCAAGCTCGACGCCACGCCAGAAGTCACCGGGTTCGCGGAAACGCTCGAGCGCGTTTGCGTCGAGACCGTGATCAGCGGGCTGATGACCAAGGACCTGGCACTGCTCGTCGGCCCTGACACCCCGTACCTGACAACTGAAGAGTTCCTCAGCGCGCTCCACAAGAACCTGCAGGCCGCCGTCGCCTGACCGGCGCGGCCCCGGTCGCGGGCGGTCCTGGCGCGCAATAATGTCGCGACGAAGCGAAGGAGATCTGATTCATGGCCCGTTCAGGAAAGGTGACCGTCGTCGGTGCCGGGTTCTACGGCTCAACGACCGCGCAGCGCCTGGCTGAGTACGACATCTTCGACGAGGTCGTGATCACCGACATCATCGAAGGGAAACCTGAAGGACTGGCGCTTGACATGAGCCAGTCCAGGCCGATCGAAGGCTTCGAGACCACGGTGACCGGCCAGACGACTACCCCCGATGGCGAAGGCTACGAGGCGATAGCGGGCTCGGGGATCGTCGTGATCACGGCCGGCCTGCCCCGCAAGCCAGGCATGAGCCGCATGGACCTTATCGGCGTCAACGCCAAGATCGTCCGCAGCGTTACCGAGCAGGTCGTGAAGCACGCACCTGATGCCGTGCTGATCGTCGTGTCAAACCCGCTCGATGAGATGACCGCTCTCGCCGCCAAGGTGTCGCAGTTTCCTTCTCACCGTGTCATCGGCCAGGCTGGCATGCTCGACACGGCCAGGTTCAGTTACTTCGTTGCCGAGCGACTCGGGGTTCCTGTCGGCGTGGTGAAGACCCTGACCCTCGGCTCGCACGGCGACACGATGGTGCCCGTGCCTTCGGCCTGTTTCGTCAACGGCACGCCGCTCTCCGAACTGCTGAGCGAGGAGGAGATCGCCGCGCTCGTAGACCGCACGAGGAACGGCGGCGGCGAGATCGTGGCGCTGCTCAAGACCGGCTCGGCTTACTACGCCCCCTCCGCTGCCGCGGCGCGGATGGCAAGGGCCGTGGCCCTGGACAGCGGTGCGGTCATGCCGGTGTGCGCGCTGGTCAACGGCGAGTACGGCATCTCAGGTGTCTACCTGGGTGTCGAAGCCGAGATCGGCGCGACCGGCATCCGCCGCGTCGTCGAGCGCGAGCTCACCGACTCAGAACTCGCCGGCCTCCGCGCGGCCGCCGAGGCCGTCAGGGCCAAGCAAGCGGACGTCGCCAGCCTCTAGCGGACGCGCCGGCGGCCGGCGGGCTTCAGCCGGCGGCCAGGCGGCGCAGCGCGAGTTCGGCGTACAGGGAGATCCCGTCAGGGATGATCCCGTCGTCGAACACGGCTTCCGCCGAGTGGTTGAAGGGCGCGTTGAGCGGGTCGGTCTCCGGCGGGCAGGCACCGACCATCACGAACGCGCCTGGCACCCGCTCGAGCACGTAAGAGAAGTCCTCAGAACCGGTCAGCGGGTTCGGTGCGGTCACGAACCTGTGTTCGCCGAAAACGTTGCCGACGGTTCGGCGCGCGAACTCGAACTCGCTGCCGTCATTGATCGTGACCGGGTACACGTCTTCGTACTCGACGTCGGCGGTCAGCCCGTGAGCGCCTGCCAGTTCACGCGCGAGCCTTACCGAGGTTTCCTTGACCAGGTCCCTGGCGTGCGGCGAGAACGTCCGGACGGTAGCGACGAAGTTGGCCTCGTCGGGGATCACGTTGTCGACCGTGCCGGCGTGGAACGTCCCTACCGTGATCACCACCGGGTCGAACACGTCGAACTTCCTGGTCACCAGTGCCTGGAGTGCGGTCACGATCTCGCAAGCGACAGGGATCGGGTCGGCGGCGTGGTGCGGCTGTGCGCCGTGGCCGCCCCGGCCCCGGACGGTGACGTGCAGTTTGTCCGCCGCCGCCATGCAGGCGCCCGCCTTGCTCGCCGCGATCCCGAGCGGCAGGAGCCCGGAGGCGACGTGCAGCGCGTAGGCGGCGGCCGGCCGCTCTCCTGCCGCGTCGAGCACGCCTTCCTCGATCATGATCCGGGCACCGCCGACGCTTTCCTCGCCAGGCTGGAACATGAAGATCACGTTCCCCGGCAGTTCCGCCTGCCGCGCAGCCAGCAACTTCGCGGCGCCGACCAGCATCGACGTATGCAAGTCATGTCCGCAAGCATGCATAGCGCCAGGTATCACCGACTCGTAAGGTACGCCCGTGCGCTCCGTCACAGGCAACGCGTCCATATCGCCGCGCAACAGCACGGTCGGACCAGGACGCCCGCCGCGCAGCACGGCCGTCACCGACGAGAGCCCTTGCCCTGTGCTGATCTCAAGCGGGAGCCCCGCGAGGGCCGACACCACCTTGTGCTGTGTCTTAGGTAGCTCGAGCCCGATCTCCGGCTCGGCGTGGATTGAGTGCCTGAGTTCGGCGATCTCGCTTTTGAGCGCCGCGGCTTCTTCTCTGGTCGCAGTCACCATCGACGCGCCTCCAGCTAGGTAGATTGCCCGCAGTAGCATCGCACAGCGGCGGATTCCTGGCCATAGCGTGGTTCGCGGTTCGTCCAGGCCCCCGCTCACTGCTTAGACTGTTGCGCGTGCATGGCGTCGGCTGGGACATCATCATCGTCCTCGCCATCATTCTTATCGGCGGTTTCTTCGCGGCCGCCGAGATGGCGCTGGTTTCGCTGCGCGAGGGCCAGGTAAGGGCGATCGCCAAGCGCGGCAAGCGCGGCGCGAAGGCAGCCAAGCTGGCACAGGACCCGAACAGGTTCCTGTCCGCTGTTCAGATTGGCGTCACCGTCGCTACCCTGCTTTCCGGTGCGTTCGGCGCCGCGACGCTAGCCAGTGACCTGGACTCCGTCCTTTCCAGGCACCTCGGCACGCACCTGGCTTCCGTGCTGTCGTTCCTGATCGTGACGCTGGCGATCGCGTTCCTCTCGCTCGTGCTCGGCGAACTCGCGCCCAAGCGCATCGCGCTGCAGCGGCAGGAGCGGATCTCGCTGTTCGCCGCCCCGATACTTGACCGGATCGCGGCCATCGCCCGGCCGGTGGTCTGGTTGCTCAGCGTCTGCGTGAACGGCGTGGTGCGGGTACTCGGCGGTGACCCGAAGGTTGGCAGGGGCGCGATGAGCAGCGACGAGCTACGCGACCTGGTCACCGCTCACCAGACCTTGTCTGCCGACGAGCGGCACATCGTCAGCGAGGTCTTCGACGCCGGCAAGCGCCAGATCCGCGAGGTACTCGTGCCCAGGACCGAGGTCGAGTTCCTTCCCGCGTCGATGCCCGTAGCCCAGGCTCTGACGATAGCGGCGGGTGCGACGCACTCGCGCTTTCCGGTGTTCGAAGACTCTTACGACGACGTCATCGGTTTCGTACACGCCCGTGACCTGCTCGATCCTTCCCGCAACGGCACCACTCGGGTCGGCGACATCACCAGGCAAGTCAAGATGCTGCCCACCAGTAAGACCGTCATGTCCGCCTTGTCGGAGATGCGCAGAGATCGCTCGCATCTGGCGATCGTGGTCGACGAGTACGGCGGCACGGCAGGGATCGTGACGCTCGAGGACCTGGTCGAAGAGCTGATCGGCGACATCCAGGATGAGTACGACGAAGAGGACAACCCCTCCAGGCGCCTGCGGACCGGCGAGATCGAGGTCGACGGCCTCATGAACCTCGACGACTTCGCCGAGCAGGCAGGGATCGAACTGCCCGATGGCCCCTACGAGACGGTGGCAGGTTACCTGCTTTCCGTTCTCGGGCATCTTCCGGAGACCGGCGAAGCCGCCGAGTTCGACGGGAGCAAGCTGACAGTTACCGAGCTAGATGGCCGCCGGATCGCGAGGGTGAAGGTGACCACGCCTGCCAAGGAGCCGGTCAGGCCGGCGAAGTAAGCTGACGCGGTGGTAACGCAGCACGCGGGTCCCGTCCTGGTGATGGATTTCGGCGCCCAGTACTCGCAGTTGATCGCCCGGCGGGTGCGGGAGTGTCACGTCTACTCAGAGATCGTTCCCGCAACGTCGTCGCTGACGGACATTCTGACAAAAAACCCCTCAGCGATCATCTTGTCTGGCGGCCCCGCGTCCGTGTATGCGCAAGGCGCGATGCCGGCGCCGCCTGGCCTCTTCGAGGCCGGAATCCCCGTACTGGGAATCTGTTACGGCTTTCAGCTGATGGTCCGCGACCTGGGTGGCACGGTCGAGCGAACGGGGACAGGCGAGTACGGCGCGGCCATGCTCGACCGGCCAGACGGCAGCGGGATGCTGCTCGCCGGCCTGCCCGGCCGGCAGCGAGTGTGGATGTCGCACGGCGACACGGCGACAGTCCCACCTCCCGGCTTCGCCGTTACCGCGCACACCCATGGCACGCCGGTCGCGGTCGCCGAGGACGCGAGCCGACGGCTATACGGCATGCAGTTCCATCCGGAGGTCGGGCACACCGATCATGGAATGGCCATGCTGCGGCACTTCCTCGAGGCGGCTGGCTGCCCGGCCGACTGGACGACGTCCGGCATCATCGACGAGCAGGTGGCGCGGATCAAGAGCACCGTGGGCGAAGGCCATGCGATCTGCGGGCTTTCCGGTGGTGTCGACTCCGCCGTGGCGGCGGCCCTCGTCCAGCGCGCCATCGGCAGCCGGCTCACGTGCGTGTTTGTTGATCATGGTTTGCTAAGAAAAAATGAGGCCGAGCAAGTAGAGCGTGACTTTGTCGCCGCCACCGGGGTCGACCTGGTCGTGGTCAGGGCCGCCGCCGGATTCGCGTCGGCTCTGGCAGGCGTCACCGACCCTGAGGGCAAGCGCAAGATCATCGGGCGCGAGTTCATCAGGGCATTCGAGCGCACGGCGCGGGAACTCGCGGCCGGTCAGGACGCGCCAGAGTTCCTGGTGCAGGGGACGCTGTACCCAGACGTCGTCGAGTCGGGCGGCGGCACGGGCACGGCCAGCATCAAGTCTCACCACAATGTCGGAGGACTGCCCGCCGACCTCGGGTTCCGGCTGATCGAGCCGTTGCGTACCTTGTTCAAGGACGAGGTCAGGGCGATCGGGGCGGAACTCGGGCTGCCGCAGGAGATCGTCTGGCGGCAGCCGTTTCCAGGGCCGGGTCTAGCGATCAGGATCGTCGGGGAGGTCACGGCCGAGCGGCTCCGCATCGTGCGCGAGGCCGACGCGATCGCGCGTGCTGAGCTGACAGCCGCCGGGCTTGACCGGCAGATTTGGCAGTGCCCGGTGGTGCTGCTCGCCGACGTCAGGTCGGTCGGCGTGCAGGGAGACGGGCGAACCTACGGATACCCGATCGTGCTCAGACCCGTGACCAGCGAAGACGCGATGACCGCCGACTGGGCGCGGGTACCTGACGAGGTGCTGGCACGCATCTCTACGCGCATCACCAACGAGGTGCCCGAGATCAACCGCGTTGTACTCGATATCACCAGCAAACCGCCAGGCACCATCGAGTGGGAGTAGCGGAAGGCCGGGTCAGGTTACGCGGGAGAGTTCGGGTGCCAGGGCGGCGTAGGTCTGCTCGGTCATGATGGTTCGCAGGCGGTCGGCGGCGTCCCATACGTCGGTGAAGCGGCTCGTGATCGCGGCCGGCCCGAGCCGCAAGCGGTCGGGGGTGCGGTAATCGCCGATCACGTCGGCGGCGATGAGTGCCTGGCTGATGCGCCAGGCGTCTGGGTGACTGAGCGTGACGTGGCCGCCTCTCCTCGCATCGGCACGGGGTGAGGCGAGGCTGAACCCGTGCGGCATCAGCCACTCCTCGGCCAGGTGAATCAGGTAGCTGGTGAGAGCAACTGACTTCGCGCGCAGGCGGTCCATTCCGGCTTCGCCGAGCAGCTTGGTGCCCTCGGCGACCGCTACGGTGCCGATGACCTGTGGTGTCCCCGTCGCGAAGTGCTCGATGCCTGGCACCGGGTCATACTTTGGCCCCATCGCGAACTGGTCGGCCTGGCCGAACCACCCCCAGATCGGCTGCCGCAGTTCCCCTTGCAGGTCCTCGCGCACGTAAAGGAACGCCGGGGAACCTGGCCCGGCATTGACGTACTTGTACGTGCAGCCGATCGCGAGGTCGGCGCCGCTGGCGTCGAGTTCGATCGGCACCGCGCCGACCGCGTGGCACAGATCCCACAACACCAGCGCACCCGCATCGTGCACCAGTTCGGTGATCCTCGGCATGTCGGCGAGCGCTCCGCTGCGGTAGGCCACGTGCGAAAGGCTGACCAGCGCGACGTCGGACCCGAGAGCGGCCCCCAGCGTCTCCTCGCTGAGGCCCTCATCGAGGTCAGTGTGGATCATGCGAAGCTCGCAGCCGCGCTGGGCGGCGATGCCTTCGAGTACGTACCGGTCGGTCGGGAAATTGTCGTCATCGGTGACGATGACCGTGCGGCCCGGTCGCGCGTCGATCGCGGCGTGGGCGAGCTTGAACAAGTTGACCGTGG
>DATJLT010000309.1:0-12007 GCA_035509195.1 Streptosporangiaceae bacterium
ATTGCCCCGGCGCGTCGCGCCCCACAGCGCCCGAGTCCGGCGTCCTGGCTCGCCGTAACAGCATCGGGGAGCCACCGATGTCGTTGCCCGGCAAGGGGCGAACCGCATCGATGGCTCCGCGATGCTGCGCGAACAACAGCAGGTAGCCACCGATGTCCCTGGCCCCGGCCCGCGAACGACAACAACGAGCCAGCGATGCTGTATGCGCCGGCGAAATGCCCGGAACGCGCCGCTCCAGATTAAGACCGGGCCTGGCGGACGGGACCCGAGGGCGCCAGCAGCGGCCTCAGGGGCGCAGGACGGTGAGCGCTCCTGGCAAGGTGCGGATCTTGAGAGGGGTGCCGGCGGGGAGCGGGCTGGCGCAGGCCAGCGGCTCGCCGTCGGCGGCGGCCGGCAGGCCGGCGCTCATCGTGATCGTGACCTCGGTGCCTCGGTGCAAGGTGACCTGGGGGAGCTTGACGTGCGAGCCGTCCTTGATGGCCATCAGCGCGGACACGAACGTCAGCTTGGGCGCGTGCCGCATCAGCACGACGTCGAGCTCGCCGTCGCTGACCTCGGCGGGGGGCGCGACGAGCATGCCGCCTCCGAAGTACGGCGAGTTGGCCACCACCACGGCGTACCCAGGGAACTCGAGCTCGTCGGCGGGGCCGTCACCTGATGCTTGCTGGCTGCCTATGATCTTGATCCTGAAGGTGACCGGCTTCCACCTGGCCAGGACCCTGAGGGCGGCGACCGAGTAGACGAGCGATCCCCTGAGCAGCCTGGTCGAGTTCGCTACCTCGTTGGCGCGGGCGGGAAGGCCGGCGTACACGCTGCCCGCCACGATTTGCTCTGGCGTGCCAGGCGTGCTGACTCCGATCAGGTCGACCTGGCTGCCGCCCGAGCCGCAAAGCACCCGCGCGGCGGCGGCCGGATCAGACGGGATGCCGAGGGTCCTGGCCAGGTCGTTGCCGCGCCCGGCAGGGATCAGCCCGTAGGTGGCGCCCGCTGTAGCGGCGGAACCTGCCAGCGCGCCTGCCATGCCGTCGCCGCCGACAGCGACCACGATCTCGCCTTGCCCGGCAGCCTCCGCCGCCAGCGAGCGAGCGTGGTCAAGGCTGGACGACTCGACGACCCGGTGCTCGGCACCGGCGGCAGCGAGCGCGGCCGTCACGCTCGGCAGCAGCGCGAGGGAGCGGCCCTGCCCGGCGCGGGGGTTCACTATCAGGCACAAGGCGGGCATGGCAGCAAAGCGTAGCGCCGCTGCGGCGTACTATTACCACCTATGGCGGGCAAGCCTGCGGGTTCCGCGGACGGGGCCGAGTTCTGGCATGTCCAGACCACGGTTGACTCGCGCGCGGAGGCTATGGAACTGGCGACGCAGGCCGTGCAGGCAAGGCTGGCCGCGTGCGCACAGGTCGCCGGGCCCGTCGCGAGCACGTTCTGGTGGGAGGACGGCCTCGAGCGGGCCGAGGAGTGGATCATCATGCTCAAGCTGCCCGCCGAACGTTACGACGAACTCGCCGAGTTCCTGACCGAGCGGCACAGTTACGACGAGCCGGAAATCATCGCGACGCCTATCGTGGCAGGCTCGCCCGGCTACCTAGACTGGATAGCGGAGGAAACGGCACCCCGTTAGGGGACGGCACCCCGGCAGGGGGGAGGCGCACCGTGGCCGGCTTGTACGGACCGCAGTCAGTGACGTGGCGGGTCATGGGCGAGCCTGTCATGTGGGTGGCCGGGCTTCGTGCCATGTACTTGCAGGCGCTGCATCCCCGTACCATGCGCGCCACCTGGCAGAACACCGCGTTCGCGCGCCCTGGTGAGGCCTGGGGCAGGTTCGGGCGGACGATCGAGTTCGTCCGGGTGCGTACCTACGGTGACCTGGCCGAGGTCGACAGGGCCGGGCGCCGGGTACGCAAGATCCACGCCGCGCTGACAGGCGTAGACGCCGACGGCTCGGTGATCAGGCTGGACGAGCCCGAGTTGCTGCTCTGGGTCCACTGCGGCGAGATCGCCTCCTACGCGAACATCGCGAGCCGTTGCGGCATGCGGCTTTCCGCTTCCCATCTCGATCAGTTCGTAGATGAGCAGCGCCGCAGCGCCGCCGTTGTCGGCCTTGACCCGGCCGATGTGCCCGCGAGCATGGCCGAACTCGACGCCTACTACGACCGCCTGCGTCCCTCGATCTATGCGTGCACGGAGGCACGCAAGGCGCTGGCGCGGTCGTTCGTGCCCGACATCCCTTGGCCGTTCACCGGGCTCAAGCTGGTCGTGCCGCCGCTGAATACGCTCGCGTTCTCAAGCCTGCCCAGGTGGGCACGCCGGATGTACGGTGCGCCAGGCAGCCAGATGACCGATTTGAGCGCCACGCTGACGTTGCGGGCCATGCACCAGGCGACCACGCGGATTCCCAGGCAATTGCTCGGCATGCCGGTTCCCGAGCTAGCCGCCTGATTGTGACAATCGGCACGGGAACCCGCGACCGGCATTGTCACGTCCAAAGGCCATGAATAAAGCTCGCTGGAATACCACGCTCACCGCGCTGGCGGTGGCCGGGCTCGCTGCCGCGCTCCTGCAGGGCTGCGCCGCGCGCACCCCGCATCGCAATACTCCGCCGAAGCCGGCCGTCCTCACCGCCAGCCAGATAACGACCTTGCGCGCGCTCAGCGGAGGTGACACGGCGTTTGGCCTGAACCTGCTGGCCGCCGTCTGCCACGCCGATCTGGGGGCCAACCTGGTCCTTTCGCCGCTGAGCGTGACCAGCAGCCTCGGCCTTGCCTATCTCGGCGCGAGAGGCGGAACGGCGGCCGAGATGGCGAACGTCATGAAACTGCCTCACGTGTCGCAGGGAACGCTGATCGCAGACCTGCGCGACCGCGGCGACCTTCTCGGTACGCTCGACCGGCCAGGTGTCACGTTCGCCGAGGCGAACCGGATCTGGGCTGACCCGTCGCTGCGCACCAAGCGGTCTTATGCCAGGGAACTGCGGAACGCGTACCGGACGACGCTGACGCCCGTCCCGCTGCTTTCCGATCCAGGGCAGGCCACGAGCACGATCAACGCCGCGATCGACAAGGAAACCCGCGGGCACATCCCCCACCTGCTGCCCACGTTGCAGGGAACGACGGGCTGGGTGCTCACCAACGCCCTGTACCTGAAGGCGGCCTGGGCCGCGCCCTTCGACCCTTCGCAGACTAAGGCGGGCCCTTTCTACGCCAGTTCTGGCCGGGTCTCTGTGTCCTATCTCAACGGCAGCGACTACAAGGTCGCCAGCGACGGCGGCTGGACCGCGGCTTCACTGCCTTACAAGGGGAACCGTCTCCAGATGCTCGCTCTGCTGCCGCCGGAAGGCTTTGCCCAGCCGGTTGGTTCCGGTCAGCTAGCGGGCCACGGCTGCCCGCTGCCGAGCAGCGCGGAGATCACGGCCCTCGAGAACAGGCTCCAGGGCAGCCAGCAAACATCAGCGATCGCACTGCCCAAGGTGAAACTGTCGTGGAGCGGGTCGCTGAAGCAGGAGCTGACCGCGCTTGGCATGGGTTCGGCGTTTACCGCGAAAGCCAACTTCTCCGGCATCTCGACCCAGGCTTGCTGCATTGGCTTCGTGCAGCACGCGGCGACCTTGCAGGTCAGCGAGAAGGGGACGGTCGCCAGCGCGGCGACGGCGACGGGGATCAGCGCCAGCGCTGCCCAGGCCCCAGGGCACCCCCTGACCTTCAACCGGCCCTACCTGATTCTGATCGAGGACTCGAGGACGGGGGAGCCCTTGATGTTCGCGTGGGTCGCCAACCCGGCCGCTAGCTCGTAGGCGGGACGTTCCAGGTGCTGATCACCGGTTCGTCGTGCTCGTGCCCGAGCGTGGACAAGGTGCCCGTGCCGAGCGCGAACAGGCGGCCGTCGTCGGCCGGGAGGCCGAGCCAGCGTGCGGTGAGGATCCGCAGGAGGTGGCCGTGGGCGACGAGAGCCACGTTGCCCTCGGCCAGCAGCGGCCTGGCCCGGTCAAGTACCCGGTCGGCCCTGGCGCCGACCTGGTCGACGGTCTCGCCAGGATGTCCGGCACCGCCGGGGATGACCCCGTCGCGCCATAGATACCAGCCAGGATGCTGTTCTTGTATCTGTGCGCTGGTCAGGCCCTCGTAGCCGCCGTAGTCCCATTCCCAGAGGTCAGGGTCGACCTTGACGTTCGCGAGGCCAGCCAGTTCGGCGGTGCGCATTGCCCGCTCGGCCGGGCTGGAGAACGCCGCGACGATGTTCCTGCCCGCCAGGTCGCCGGCCAGCTTGGCCGCTGCGGCCTCGCCGCCAGGAGTGAGGGGCACGTCGGTGCGGCCGGTGTGCCTTCCCGCGCGGCTCCACTCGGTCTCGCCGTGCCTGATCACGATCAGTTCGCCCATGGGGTTATCTTCTTCCACGCTCGTACGTAGGTAAGCCTGGCATTGCGGACCGGTCAGGGTTCGCCCAACATGCCGTGCCGGTGCGTCGTCACGGGTATTCTCCCTAGCTATCCAGGTACGGCCCCCGTGATCCCCGGGGCTATCTCGCGGTTCTCGCCGTGGAACTTTGCGTGCTTCCGCTTCGCTTAAGAAAATAAGCCCGCCATCGGAAGGTCTCGTTCATGCAGCTGAGCAATCCCCTGGCTTCGTCGTACCCCAAGACCGATGAGGCCGAAGCAGCCGCAGAACAGGGATCAGGGAAGCCGCACAGACGCCAGAGGCGTCAGTACAGGAAACACCGGCCGATCGTTGAGCAGATCGCGTGCTGGAGCGCGAGGCACCGGGCGATGGCGTTGTTCGGCTGGCTGGTGATGGTTGGTGGTGCCCTGCTTGCCGGGCACCTGTACGGCACGGCCAGCCTGCCGCAATACGACCCTGGGCAGTCTGGCGTGGCCGAGCGGATGCTCAGCTCGCTGCACGTGGTGACCCCGCCATCGGAGAGCGTGCTTATCCAGTCCCGCACCCCTGGTCCTGAGCGGACGTTCGCGGCATACCCGCCGTTGCGGCTCGCCGCCCGTCAGGTGGTCACCGCGCTGAAGAATTTGCCTGACGCCGCCGCGGACATACAGTCGCCATTCGGGCGTGACGGCAAGGAACTGATCGCGCCCCGCGGCGGCGGTGTCCTGATCACGTTCAACGTGGCTGGACCCAATCACTCGGCTGATAACACGGTGCTTCAGGCACTGCACGCGGTGGCCGAGATCCAGGCCAGGCATCCAGGGCTGATCGTCGCCGAGGCCGGAGGCGCCAGCTTGGACCGGGCCGCCAACGCTACGCTCGGGCAGGATTTCCATCAGGCCGAACTGACGTCCGTGCCGCTCACGCTGGTGCTGCTGCTGATCGTGTTCGGAGCGCTGATCGCGGCCGCGATTCCGGTCATCCTGGCCGGCACCGCCGTGGTAACCGCGGTATCGCTGCTGGCGATCCCGAGCAGGTGGCTGCCGATCGGGCAGGGAACTGCCGAGGTCGTGCTCATCATCGGCATGGCTGTCGGCATCGACTACACGTTGTTCTACCTGCGCCGTGAACGCGAGGAGCGGGCGGCGGGAGCGTCATTCCATGATGCGCTGCGTACGGCGGCCGCGACATCTGGGCGCGCGATCGTGGTGTCTGGTCTCACCGTGATCATTTCCCTGTCTGGCCTGCTGTTCACCGGTATCGAGATGTTCACGGGGTTCGCGATCGGCACGATGGCGGTGGTCGGCGTGGCGGTCGTCGGGTCGGTGACCGCGCTGCCCGCGCTGCTCTCCTGGCTCGGGCCGTGGGCCGATCGCGGCCGCATACCGTTCCTCGGCAAGGGCAGGACGAGCGGCCAGCGCTCTCGTTTGTGGAGCGCGCTCGTCACCCGCGTGGTGAAACACCCGGTCATCTGGGGCGGGCTGGCCGTCGTCGCGCTGGGTGCTCTCGCGTTTCCCGCATTGAGCATGCGTCTTGGCACGCCGAACATCGACTTGCCTTCCAGCCTGCCGATCGTGCGGACGCTGGCGCTGATCCAGCGTGACTTCCCTGGCGGACCAGACCCCGCGCAGGTCGTGGTCAGCGGCTCAGGGGTGCAGAGTCAGGCGATGACCCGCGCCATCGCCGCGCTCCAAACCGACGAGAAGCCTGGCGGCGCGATCGACGGCCCGGTCAGCGTCCTACCTGTCGATGCCGGCCGCGGGCTGCTGCTTTCCGTGCCGCTTCGCGGCTCAAGCCAGGCCTCGAACGCGAACGCGACCGCGACCCGGTCGCTGCTGGCGCTGCGTGACCGGCTCCTGCCAGACACGCTAGGCAAGGTGCCCGGCGTCTCGTTCGCTACGTCAGGGGACACCGCCAACAGTTATGACTACAGCGCTACGCTGCGCTCGGCCGCCCCGCTGGTCTTCGGCCTGGTCGCGGTCCTGGCGTTCGTGCTCCTGCTGTTCGCGTTCCGCTCAGTGACGATCCCGCTGGTGTCGATCGGGCTCAACCTGTTCTCCGTCGGCGCCGCCTACGGCGTGATCACGATCATCTTCCAGCAGGGTCATCTGGAGGGACCGCTCGGCTTCACCTCGTTCGGCGGGATCATGGACTGGGTACCGCTGTTCATGTTCGTGTTCCTGTTCGGGCTGAGCATGGACTACCACGTGTTCATACTGAGCCGGATCAAGGAACTGCGAGATCGCGGCGAAACCACGTCACAGGCCGTCATTGGCGGCATCTCGACCGGCGCTGGCGTCGTGACCAGCGCGGCCGTGATCATGGTCGCGGTGTTCTCGATCTTCGCGTCGCTGTCCACGATCGACCTGAAGATGATCGGCGTTGGCTTGGCGTTCGCGGTCTTCATCGATGCGACCGTGGTCAGGGGCATTTGCGTGCCCGCGGCACTGGCGTTGCTTGGGGAGCGCAGCTGGTACCTGCCCAAGTGGCTCCGCTGGCTGCCCGAGCCGCGCTCAGCCGGCTAAGCCTTGCGGCCTGCCCGTCTCCTAGCGGGCGGCGATGGCGGCGAGCAGGGCGAGCAGGATCGTCAAGCTGGCGAGGGTGCCGTGTACGGCGATCATCAGGACAGGTGTTCGTCTGGCGTGCGGGACGTCGGTGCTCGCAGGGACCTCGGCGGTCGCTGGGGCGTCGGCGGTCGCTGGGGCGTCGGCGGTCGCTGGGGCGTCGGCGGTCGCGGCGATGGAGGCGAACAGGGTCGCCATGCCAAGGCCAAGTACGACAGTCAGGACCCCGACCGCGATCCAGGCGACCGGGGTCCAGCCACTGGCGACGAATGCCGTCCAGATCAGCAGTCCGGTCACCGCGAGCCCGGCGTGGAAATAGGCCACGGTTAGCCGGCGGCGCGGACCTCCGCCGGCGTGGTGCTCGCGGCGCCTGCCGCGCAGCAGCGAGCCGAAAAGCAGATAGCTCCCGGCAGCGACGGTCAGCAGCCAGGTCGCCAGGGTAACCGCACGTGCCGGGATGACCAGGGGGTTAGGCGAAGAAGCGGCGACGGGCGTCCGGTGCGGGCCAGGTGAGTTCCTCGCGGCCTCGCGGGCCGCGACCTTGAACAGGTAGTCGATCTTGACGCTTGCCCGCGCGGCCAGGTGGCGCCGCCGCGCCTTAGGGAAGTGGCCGGTGACCTCACGGATCGCGATCGCCGCGGCATGTTTGAGCTTGGCGGGCGGGAGCCCCCGGCAGGCACGAGGCAATGTGGTGAGAGTCACGTCCTGCCTGATCGCGCGTGCCGAGGCGGCCTCGCAGCCGATCACACTCGGCGTGCTCGCGACCGCCCCCATGACGCCAAGGGACAACGCGGCAACCGCCGTGGCAATGAATCCGGTCGCCACCTGCGGCTACGGCTGTGTCAGGATCTCGTGCCCGGTCGGGGTCACGAGCACCGTGTGCTCAAATTGGGCGGTGCGCATGCGGTCCTTCGTGACTGCTGTCCACTTGTCTGGCCAGATGTCGTAGCTAATGGTGCCGAGCGTCAGCATCGGCTCGATCGTGAACGTCATGCCGGGCTCCATGACCAGATCGGCGGCGGGATCGTCGAAGTGAGGGACGATGAGTCCCGAATGGAACGTGGTGCCGATTCCGTGCCCGGTAAAGTCCCTGACTACTCCGTAGTCGAAACGCTTCGCGTAGGACTCGATTACCCGGCCGATCACGTTCAGCGGGCGCCCGGGCATGACTGCCTTCACTGCCCGCATGGTCGCCTCGCGGGTACGCTCGACCAGGAGTCTCGATTCCTCGTCCACGTCGCCGGCCAGGAAGGTCGCGTTCGTGTCGCCATGTACGCCGCCGATGAAAGCGGTGATGTCAATGTTCACGATGTCGCCGTCATTGACCACGGTGTCGTCGGGAATGCCGTGGCAGATAACCTCATTGATGGACGAGCACAGGGACTTGGGATAGCCGCGGTACCCAAGCGTGCTCGGGTAGGCGCCGCGCTCAACGAGGAAGTCATGCCCGATCTGATCGAGTTCGTCGGTAGTAATCCCCGGCTCGACGTGCTTTCCCACCTCGGCCAGTGCCTGTGCTGCGATCCGGCCTGCGACCCGCATCCGCTCGATCGTGCCGGCGTCCTTAACGTTCGGCTCGCCGATCTTCGGGTATTTCTTGCCAACGTACTCCGGACGCTCGATGTGCGCGGGGACCTGTCGCTTCGGGGAAATCCGCCCGGGACGCAAAGTCGTCACCATGATCTGAGAGTCTAGTTCCCATGGACACTGAGCAGCACTGGTGGTACTGCCTGAAGCACAATACGGTCGAGTCAGACACCGTCTGCCCGGCGAAGGACCGGCTAGGCCCTTATCCCACCAGGGAGGCTGCCGAGCACGCGCTCGACACGGTTAAGCAGCGTAACGAGGAATGGGACGCGCAGGACGGCTGAGCTGAGGGGAGTCGCGGTGGCATCACAATGGTCAGGCCAGGGCCTGCCGCCCGTAGCCAGGGCACGGCTGGCCGAGATCAAGAACAGCGGCACCTGGGGCTCCGCGCTCAGCACCGGCGAGTTCGCGGCGATCAGGTCAGCGGGATTCGAGCCTGTTGGCCAGGTGCTCGGCGCTGCCGTCTACAACCTCGGTTACTCCGGCTACGGCTACACCTATGCCTGCCCGAGCGGCATGGCCTTCAACACCTATAGCCGCACGACAAGCTGGCAGCCCGGCTATACGGCGATCTCGAGTTCGCGGCGTGCGCCCTACTCCGGGCTGGTGCAAGGGATGTACGCGGCCAGGCATAAGGCGATCGACCGGATGGCTGCCGAGTGCGCGGGCCTTGGCGGGCATGGCGTCGTCGGCGTGCGGCTGACCATTGGCCGCTTTCCCGCTGGCGGCATGGAGTTTCACGCGATCGGAACCGCGGTCAGGGCACCTGGCGGCGTGAAGCTGAAGCGAGTGTTCACCTCCGATCTCAGCGGCCAGGATTTCGCCAAGCTGATCGCCGACGGGGTCGTGCCGGTTGGTCTGGCGCTCGGCATCTCGGTCGGCACCAGGCACGACGACTGGACGACCAGGAGCCAGACTCGCTGGTCGAGCGGGAACACCGAGGTCGGCGGCTACACCGAACTCGTCAACATGACCAGGCATGATGCCAGGACTGAGCTGGAGAAGGACGTCAAGCGCCTCGGCGGGGAAGGCGTCGTCATCCAGAGCATGGACCTGCAGATCGGCGAGCGCGAGTGCCCGGTTTCAGAAGGTGCCCGCGATCACATTGCGGAGGCGACGATCATCGGCACCGCGATCACGCACTTCCGGCGGTCAAGCCGCAAGGACGAGGGCCCGAGCCTGGCGATGTTGTCCCTCGATCCCGAGCGCCGCCGTTCCGTCCGCCTTGGCATTAACAACTGACCGGAAGGTGAGGTAGCCGTGCCTTCAGACCGGAACCTCCCGCCTGCGGCGCAGGCCAGGATCAGCGAGATCAAAGCCTCAGGCACCTGGTCCTCGGCGCTGAGCACCGCTGAGTTCGCCGCGATCAGGTCGGTGGGCTTCGAACCTGTCGGGCAGGTTCTCGGGGCGGCGGTCTACTTCATCGGCTGGCCGGGAGACGACGAGTGCCCCACGTACGGCAGCCGGTCAGAGGCCTATCCGGGCAGGCAGAACCGCGCGGTCTACACCGTGGTCTCTGGTTCAGGCTCGGCGGCGGCGTCAGGGCCGCTGGTGAACGCACTGTACGAAGCGCGGAGGCGGGCGCTTGGCCGGATGTCGGCCGAATGCGCGGCGCTCGGCGGCCAGGGCATCGTGGGCGTCAGCCTTGTGAGAGGCGACTTCCCTGGCGGCGGCTACGAGTTCCGTGCGATCGGCACCGCGGTCAGGGCAAAGGGAAACATCCGGCTGCCTGCCCCGTTCACCTCCGATCTATCCGGCCAGGAATTCGCCCAGCTCATCATGTCGGGATGGGTGCCGGTATCCCTGGTACTCGGCATCTCGATCGGGGTCAGGCACGACGACTGGTTCACCAGGGGACAGGTGTCGACCGCCAAGTGGAACACCGAGGTCAGCGGTTATACCGAGCTGGTGAACCGTACCAGGCAGGATGCCAGGAACGAGCTGATGCTCGACGTAAGCCGTGTCAACGCGCTCGGGGTCGTGATCAAGGACAGCGACCTGGTCATCGGCGAGCAGGACTGCAAGGGTTCAGGGCAGGTTGGCCGGCGGGACCACAGGGCCGAGCTGACCATGACCGGGACGGCGATCACGAACTTCAGCAGCGCCCAGGGCGGGCGGCGGCCTCGCACGTTCCCCGTTCTCTCGCTCGACCCAGAGCGGCGCCTTGGCGCGCGGGCATCTTTCGGGCGGCACGAGCATGACCAGAGCCAGCACTTGCTGGCACCGGAAGCACAGGATAATGAACAAGACGGCGACTCGACCGAGGAGCAGTAATGACGCAGCAGTCCACCGATGCGGGCGCGGCAGGAATTCCCCAGGACGCGATGAAGCGACTGGCGGAACTCCAGCCGGGCAGGGCAGGGTCGATCTTCACCTCCGACCTGACCGTGAACGAGTTCCTGCTGGTCAGGGAGGCCGGCTTCAGGCCGCTCGGACTGGTACTCGGCAGTTCCATCTACCACGTGGGCATTCAGTTCGGCCGCTGGAACAAGAACCAGGAACTCGACGTGCTTTCCCAGGCCATGTATCACGCCAGGGAGCTCGCGATGAGCCGGATGGAGGTCGAGGCGAAGACCCTCGGCGCGGACGGCGTCGTCGGCGTCAGGCTCGACGTTGAGCTGAAGGAGTTCGGCGCGGATATCGCCGAGTTCATCGCGGTCGGCACGGCGGTGAAGGCTGAGCCCAACGCGGGCGGCGGGGGAGTGACGAACTGGCGTAACAACAAGGACCTGCCGTTCACCTCCGACCTGTCCGGGCAGGATTTCTGGACTCTGATCAGGGCCGGCTACGCGCCGCTTGGCATGGTCATGGGTACTTGCGTCTATCACATCGCGCACCAGCGGCTGGGCAATGTGCTCGGCAATATCGGGCGCAACGTTGAGATCGAGCAGTTCACTCAGGCCCTCTACGACGCTCGTGAGCTGGCCATGAGCCGCATGCAAGCCGAGGCGGAGGCCTTGCACGCCGAGGGCATCGTGGGCGTGCAACTCAGGCAGCACTCGCACACCTGGGGCGGTCACACCACGGAGTTCTTCGCGATCGGCACAGCGGTCCGCCCGCTGCGTGCCGATCACATCATCGAGCGGCCGACGATGGTCCTCAGCCTGGACGCCTAGCCCTGCGCAGGGTTCAGAGCATCGCCCGCATGATGATCGCCTTAATCTGCTTGCGGAGGCTCGCCAGGTCATCGCCGGTCACGGTGAGGGGAGGATTTGTCCCTATCAGCACGGCGGTCAGCCGGCCGTCAGGCTCAACCCGCAGGTCCCAGTGCGGTGCCGGGTCCTGCGGGCGGCTCTCCCCTTCAGCCTGAGTACCCATGATGATCAGTATAGAGCACCCATAGCATTGGGAGCATGTGGTGCTAGTTGAGGTTTAGCCTGACCGGCACTTGCCTACGTTGAGCACGTGTCATTGATTGATCCGCTCGGTGGCCCTGAGGTCACCTACATTCGGGTCGCAAACCACCTGGCGGCGCGGATCGAAGCCGGC
>DATJLT010000310.1:0-17421 GCA_035509195.1 Streptosporangiaceae bacterium
CCAGCAGGACCAGGCTGACGGCCGCGGCCAGCAGGAACCCAAGGCAGGCACCGGTGATCAGCGAACCCCAGCCGAGCCAGCCGAGCGCCAGGCCGATCAGGCCGGCGAGCTTGACGTCGCCGCCGCCTAGCATGCCCCGGCTGAGCAGCGCAAGCAGCAGGTAACAGCCGGCGAGGGCGGCACCGCCGAGCATGGCGCGCAGCAACTGGCTGCCTGCGTGCTCGAACGCGGCGGTCAATGAGAGCAGCCCGAGCAACGCTGGATATGCCGGCAGCGTCAGAGCGTCAGGCAGGCGCTGCACCGTGAGATCAACGAGCGCGAGAGCGACACCGATCAGGGCGAGAAAGGCGAAGGCAATGGACTGAAGCTGATCGCCGAATCTCGCGAAGATGAGCGCTACGGCGATAGCGGTCAGCAACTCGACTTGCCAGGCGGCACCGAGCCAGGTGCCGCAGTCGCACCGAATGGCGATTCCCGTGGAGAGGAAGGCGCCGCATTCCTCGCAGCAGTCCCGTTCTGGCTCGCCGGAACGCACGGACAGCCTGAACACCTGAGCCCGCAGGCAGGACCCGGCGGGAAAGGCAACCAGGCCCGCGGCGACGGCCCAGGTCAACTGCATCTTTCTGACATTCCTCATTCGGTGTCACCCGGTCGGACGACTGGTCAGTCAATCGGACATATTTTCAGTCAGCTACCAGAGTTCTCAGTCGGTGATATTTCAGACTCTATACGCTGACGTTCGGTGGGGCGGTCGAGATGGTTGCCAGTGTCATCCCATCGTATGACACATGCGACTTGTCATCCTGTCAGATGAAATTCAAGGAATAACCTCTGAATCATGCTGAATCATGCTCGATTGTGTTCCCAGGGCAGTACGCTGCCGCTCTGTTCAGCCGCGTAGTGCCGCCAGAGGCAGGCGGGCTTCGCGTGGCAGGACTTAACCGAGGGGGTTCTCATGATCAGCCAGTACCTACGCCTGACCAGCCTGATACGCCGGATATCCGGCGACGATCGCGGCGTGACTTCCGTGGAATACGGACTGATGGTCGCCTTGATCGCGATCGTGATCATCACGGCCGTGGCCCTGGTCGGCACAAACCTTTCCACTCTCTTCAACACGATCGCCGGCAAGCTGTAGGCGGATTGAATCCGCGGCGGATCATGGGCCTCGACCGCGGCGCGGCCGCGGTCGAGTTCGCCTTGCTGCTTCCCGTGCTGCTGCTGCTCGTGTTCGGGCTGATCGATTTCGGGCGGGCACTGAACGCCCAGATCACGATCACCCAGGCGGCGCGCGAGGGCGCGCGGCTTGAGGCGCTTGACCAGCCCAACGTGGTCACCAGGACTCAGGCGGCGGCGACCGGCCTTTCCGGGGTCGGCGTCACCATCGTTTCTTCCTGTCCGGTGGGTTCTGGCGCTGGCGTCGACGCCGAAGTGCAAGTCACTTACCCGTTTACCTTCGTCACGCCGATCGGCGCTATCGCCTCGTTCTTCGGTGGGTCAGGAGCCGGAGCTCCGATCACCCTGACTGCCCAGGGGGTTATGCCATGCGAGACCTGATGCTTGGCCTGGTCCGCCCGATGTTCCGGCTGCTCGGCCGCGACGACAGGGGCGGAGTGGCCGTGCTTATCGCGGTCTTGATGAGCGGCGGAGTGCTGCTCGGGCTCGGGGCGCTCGTCGTCGATGTCGGGCAGCTTTACGCGGACAGGGCACAGTTGCAGAACGGTGCGGACTCTGGCGCGCTCGCTGTCGCGAAAAGCTGCGCGCTCGGGACGTGCGCGACCTCGGTGGCGGCCACCTTCGCCGACGCCAACTCCGCGACCGATACCGCGGCCGTCAACCTGGTCTGCGGCTCTGGTGCGCTCAGTTCCTGCCCGGCGAGCACGGGCACAATGGTCGACTGCCCGTCCGCCCCCGCCTCCGGCACGAACTACGTCGACGTGCATACGTCTACGCTGCTGCCGAACGGCTCGACCCTGGTACCGCCCGCGTTCGCCACCTCCCTTCTCGGTCATCAGAACTACAAGGGCAGTACCGTGCACGCCTGCGCTCAGGCCGAGTGGGGGCCGCCTGCCTCGGCCAACGGGTTCGCGGTCACGATCTCGGCGTGCGAATGGGACCAGGCGACCAACGACGGCACCAGCTTCGCGCCAGAGCCGCCTGCCACGCCATCCTCGTCGTCTGACGTGGTCCTGAAGCTGAACAGCTCGTCGAACGGCGGCTGCTCGTCTGAACCGCAGGGGTCCAACGACGGCCCTGGCGTGTTCGGCTGGACCGCCGAACCTGACAACGACTGCACGACCGGCGTCGTCAGCGACAACTACAACTCCCAGTCAGTGAGCGGCGGCGTACCCTCCACCTGCGAATCCGCCCTCGCCGCGGCTCAGCTGAACAAGACGATCGAGTTCATACCGATCTACAGCTCCTTCAGCGGGAGCGGCTTCGGCGCGAACTACACGCTGGCGGGTTTCGCCGCGTTCGTCATCACCGGGTACAACTTCCCCGGATTTTCCGCGTCCGACTGGCTGAACCCGGCGAACAACTGCAAGGGCTCGACCGTGTGCCTCAACGGTTACTTCACCCGTGGAGTAATGCCGATCGTCGGCCCCCTGGCGACCAGCCAGGAGGGCGGCTGCATGGGCAACATGGGGGACGCCACCAATGACCTCGGCGCCATCATCATCAAGCTCACTGGCTGACCTGCCAGCGAGCCGGCCGTCCGCACGCATGTAAAGAAAGAGGAACGTTGGCACGCCGCATCCTGACCATCATCCTGGCGATCGTGCTCGCCATGATCGGCACCGGCGCGGTGCTGATCTATGTCAAGCGGGCCGACCAGCGCGCGATAGCCGGGCAGAAGGCGGTCTCCGTTCTCGTAGCGACCAGGCAAGTGCCCGCGGGCACCCTCGCGGGCACCGCGCTCCGCGAGGGCTTGCTGACCGAACAGAAACTGCCTGCCGAGTCGGTGCCCGCCGACGCGGTCAGCTCGATCGGGCCAGACCTGTCCGGCCTGGCCTTGAGCTCGGCCCTGCCCTCCGGTGCGCTGCTGCTGCGGCCGATGCTGGTCACCAAGGTCGAGGCCGCGACCGGGCTGGCGATCCCGGCAGGCAAGGTCGCTATCACCGTTCAGATGTGCCTGCAAAAGGCCGTAGCCGGGTTCGTCAAGCCGGGTTCGGAAATCGCCGTGTTCAACACCTTCTTCAAGGGTGCGACGTCCGACGTGAACTGGAGTTGCGCGGGAACGACCTGGGAGGCGGGCGCGACGGACATCCACACCAGGCTGGTTCTCGCGAACGTGCCCGTGCTCGCGGTCGGTCAGGCATCCGCGAGCACCAACACGCCGACGACCTCGACTGGCGTGTTCACAAGCAGCGGCGCCAATTCCTCGTCATCGGACACCACGGTCCTGCTCATCACGGTGGCCGTGAACCAGTCCGACGCCGAGCGGCTCATCCACCTGGCGGAGGCGGGCATCCCCTACATGGCGCTGGTTGACGCGGGTTCGAACGCCAAGCCCGACGTCACGTTCAAGCCGTAACGCGGGCCGCGGACAGCGAGATGCCGATTCTTTGCGACGCCGTCGCCGCCATCGATGACCTGGCCCCGGCGATCGGCGCGCCGGTACGCGGCGTCATCAGCCTGCAGGAGGCAGCCAGGCTGCTCGATCACGATGAGGCAGAGACCCTGGTCGTGATCGGGCCGGAAGCGCCGATCAACGAGGTACTCAGATTCGCCGCGGGCCTGCGGCTTTCCCGGCCCGCTGTCGGTGTCGTACTGCTGCGCCACGACATCGACGTGATCTTGCTCTCGAACGCGCTGCGAGCCGGGATCAGGGAAGTGGTTCAGGCCGGCGATCAGGCGGCCCTGAGCACGGCGTGCGCCCGCTCATATGAGGTGTCCAGGCGGCTCATCGGCGCGGTGCCGCCGCCCGCGGAGAAGGGCAGGACGCGGCAAGGGCAGGTCGTGACAGTCTTCGCGGCCAAGGGCGGATGCGGCAAGACCACGTTCGCGGTCAACCTGGCGGTAGCGCTTGCCCGCGAGCCGGCGACGCGTGTCTGCGTCGTCGACCTGGACCTGGCGTTCGGGGACGTCGCGATCAGCGTGCAGCTTGACCCGGCACGCACGATACTCAACGCGCTGCCGATGGCCGGGCACATCGACGAGACTGGCGCGTCCTCGCTGCTGACCAGGTACCGGCCGAACATCGACATGCTGCTCGCCCCGGTCGCGCCTGGCGACGCGGAAAAGATTCCCGCCTCGCTGACCGGCGAACTGCTCGAAGTGCTCAAGGGAATTTTCGACTACGTCGTCATCGATACTCCCTCGCAGCTCAGCGAGCACGTGCTGACCGCGATGGACTCCTCCGCGCATCATGTGCTGCTGACTACTCCAGACGTCCCCGCGCTGAAAAACCTGCGCATCACGCTTGACATGCTCGAACTGCTTGCCTACCCCGCGCAGCTAAGATCCGTGGTGCTCAACCGGTCAGACTCCAAGGTCGGCCTTGGCAGCAGCGACGTCGAGAGGGCCGCGCGCTGGCCGATCGCCGCGCACATCCCGTCGAGCCGCGATGTCCCTGTGTCGGTCAACAAGGGGACGCCGCTGGTTGTGGCCAACCCTGGTCATCCGGTCAGCCGGGCCATCGAGAACTTCGCGCGGCAGACCATCCTCACCGACGCCGGCCACGAGCAGGGCAGGCGGCTTGCCAGAGCCCACGGAAGGAGGCGCAAGGCATGAGCCTTTCCGATCGGCTGGCTCAGCGGACGGCTGCCACCGCTCAGCCCAGTGAGCGGCATGGCGCGCACCGCCGGTCCGGCCGGGCCGCTGACCCGTTCGCTGAAGTCAAGCGGAGCGTGCATGACAGCCTGCTCGAAATGCTCGGGCCCAAGCTCTACGACGCGCATCTGCAGCAGGCAGAACTCGAGGTCCTGGTCACTCAGACGCTGCTTGCCGTCCTTCAGCGCGACGAGACGCCGCTGACGGTCGCAGACCGGGCGCGGGTCGCGCAGGAAATAGCGGACGAGATCCTCGGTTACGGTCCGCTCGAGCCCTACCTGCGCGACCCAGAGGTGTCCGAGATCATGGTCAACGGCCATGACCAGATCTACGTCGAACGCGGCGGGCGGCTTTATCAGGCACCCTCGGCCTTCGCCGACGAGCCGCACTTGCGCAGGACGATTGACAAGATCGTCGCGCGCGTAGGACGCCGGGTAGACGAATCGAGCCCGATGGTCGATGCCAGGCTGCCAGACGGCAGCCGGGTCAACGCGGTCATCCCGCCCGTGGCACTCGACGGTTCGCTGCTGACGATCCGCAAGTTCGCCGCCGATCCGTTCGCGATCGGTGACCTGGTCGACTTCGGTACGCTCACCGAACCGGTCGCCGAGTTGCTCAGCGCCTGCGTGCGCGGGCGCCTGAACATGCTGATCGGCGGCGGCACAGGCTCGGGCAAGACGACCACGCTGAACGTGCTTTCCGGGTTCGTGCCCGCCGACGAGCGGATCGTCACGATCGAGGACGCGGCCGAACTGCAGCTCAGGCAAGAACACGTGCTCCGGCTCGAGTCGCGGCCGCCGAACATCGAGGGCAACGGCCAGGTATCGATCAGGGACCTGGTCAGGAACTCGCTGCGGATGCGCCCTGACCGGATCATCATCGGCGAGATCCGCGACGGTGCCGCGCTCGACATGCTCCAGGCCATGAACACCGGCCACGACGGTTCGATCACCACCTTGCATTCCAACTCGCCAAGAGATTCGCTGGCCAGGCTCGAGACCATGGTGCTGATGGCCGAGATGGACCTGCCGCAGCGCGCGATCAGGGAGCAGATGGCGTCGGCGATCGACGTGATCATCCACCAGGCCAGGCTCAAGGACGGAACCAGGCGGATCACCCACATCTGCGAGGTCGAGGGCATGGAAGGCGATGTCATCACGCTGCTCGACGTTTTCGGCTTCGACTTCCGCGCCGGCGTTGACGAGAACGGCCGCTACCGCGGATCCCTGCGCAGCACAGGTCTGCGGCCAAGGTTCATCGACACGCTGGCGGACCGGGGGATCTACCTGTCTGGTTCCGTTTTCGGCGCGGGGGAGGCGCTGGCAAGAAGATGACTGGCTCGCTCATCGCCGTGCTCGGCGTTGTCTTTGTCGCCATCGCGTTCTTCGCGTACCTGGCGCTCAGCTCGCTTCAGCCCGCGGGCAAGCGCCCGACGCTGGACAGCCAGCTTGGCAGGTACGGGCCGATGAGCGCGCCGGCACCGGAAGGCGAGACGCAGGACGCCGAGGGAACGCTGGCACGCCGGGCGGTCGCGATGATGGGGCAGGTACTGCGATCTGGCCGCTCAGAGCCAAAGCTGGCGATCCGGCTAGACCGCGCTGGCATCGGCAGGCAGCCCGCTGAATGGGCGCTGCTCGGGGTCTGCGCCTGTGCCGGGCTCGCCGCCCTGCTCAGCTTGATGCTCGGGAACGTGTTTCTCGGCGTCGTTGTCGGCGTGCTTGCTGGCTGGGCAGGCATGCGGTTGCTGCTGAGCGTCAAGATCTCCAGGCGCCGCGCCACCTTCGACAGCCAGCTTCCCAACGTGCTGCAACTTGTCGCCAGTTCGGTCGCGACCGGTTTCTCGCTCGCCCAGGCGCTGAATACGGTGGTAAGCGAAGAGGCGCAGCCCGCATCAGGTGAGTTCGCACGGGCGCTCGGCGAGGTTCAGCTCGGAGCCGACCTCCCTGACGCGCTCGAAGGAGTGGCAGGCCGCCTGGACTCGGCCGACCTGCGCTGGGTCGTCATGGCGATCAGGATCCAGCGGGAGACCGGCGGCAACCTCGCTGAGGTGCTCCGCAACACCGTGAACACGATGCGCGAGCGTGCTTACCTCCGCCGCCAGGTGCGCTCCTTGAGCGCGGAAGGCAGGCTGTCGGCCTGGGTGCTGCTCGCGCTTCCCGTTCTCGTCGGCGGCTGGCTGTTCTATTCGAGTCCGGCCTACATGCGGCCGCTGTACACGTCGGCTTTCGGCATCCTCATGCTCGTCGGCGCCATCATCCTGGTCATCGTCGGAGCGCTGTGGATGCGCAAGATCATCAACGTGGAGGTCTGAAATGGCCAGCGGCCTCCTGCTGATCGGCGGCATCGGCGCCTTCGGGCTCGGGATCGTCGTGCTCGTCGCCGGAATGATGTGGTCGAGGTCGCGGGCACCGGGAATCGCCGGCGGCCTGTCCTCGATCGAGCGTCACTACGCGCATCAGCCGGCCGGGGAAAAGACCGGCAAGCGGGCACACCAGTCGGCCGAGCTACCCGGCTGGGCCCGCCACCTCGCGCTGCGGCTGTCGCCTGCTGGCATCGGTGCCAGCTTGCAGCATCGCCTCGACCTCGCGGGCAACCCTGGCAACTGGACGCCCGACAGGATACTCGCGGTCAAGGGCATTGGACTGGTGGCGGGCGTGCTGGTCGGCGGGCTGATCGGATTGCACCGGCCGCCGCTGGCCGTGGCCTGGGCGGCGGCCTTCGGCGCCTCAGGGTTCTTCATCGCCGACGTCCTGCTCTACAACAACGGCATCAAGCGGCAGGCGCTCGTCCTGTCCGCGCTGCCCGACGCACTGGACATGCTGACCGTCTGCGTCGAAGCCGGCCTCGGGTTCGACAGCGCGATAGCCCAGGTCGCGCGCAACACCAAGGGACCGCTTGCCGAGGAGTTCGCGCGCGCACTCCAGGAGATGCAGATCGGCCTGTCGCGTGGCCAGGCACTGCGGGGCATGGTGTCCCGCACCAGCGTTACCGAACTGCGCGCGTTCGTCTCCTCGCTGGTACAGGCCGGCGAGCTTGGCATCCCGATCGGCAGCGTCCTGCGCGAGCAGGCGTCGGAGATGCGGATCGTCAGAAGGCAGCGCGCCGAGGAACGGGCGCAGAAGGTGCCTGTCAAGATCATGTTCCCGGTCGTGATGTGCCTGTTCCCCGCCCTCCTCGTCATCATCGTCGGCCCCGGCGTCATCTCCATAGCGCACTCGCTGTTCGGCAAGTGAGATGGCCTAGCAACGTTGGCCCGCCGATGCTGTTGCCGCGCAGGCGGCAACGACATCGATGGCCCGGAGATGCTGTGCTGACCGCATTGGAGTTCCACCGATGCGGTAACGCCCGGCTCGGCTAGCGACATCAGCGGGTCAGCGATGCTACTCGTTCGGGTCGGCGGTGAGAAGGCCGAGTTCCCTGTTGCAGCCGCAGGCGGCGGCTGCGGTCACCAGGGCGGCCGCCGATCTCGCAACTCTGCCGGGCTAGCGTCAGAACGCAGCAGATGCCGTTCGTGAACCTGCTGCGGCTGGATTGCAATAGGGAAGTGATGGACGACGACGAACTGATCGCGGCGATGGCGGGCGGGGACGATACCGCGCTGCGGGAGCTGTTCGCGCGGCACGCGCCCTGGCTGGCCGCACGGTTGCGGACCGTGTTGCCCGCCGCCGACGTGGAGGACGTGCTGCAGGAAACCTTCCTCGCGGCCTGGCGCGGTGCGCGCCGCTACCGGCCAGAGGGCGCGGCCGGCGGGTGGCTGTGGGGGATCGCGAGGCGGCAAGCAGCCCTGTGGCTGCGCAAGCAAGGAACCGCCCTGGCGGGAAGCAGCGCGCAGAGCCAGGAAGATCCGGCGGAAATGGCGGTGTCGCGCGCCGAACTCGCCGAAGCGGTCAGGGCGCTCGGGCCTGCGGGCAGCGCGACGCGCGAGATCTGGCGGCTGATGTACGTGGAAGACAGGACGGTCAGCGAGGTGGCCGAGCTGACTGGCGTTCCCGAGGGCACGGTGAAGAGCCGCGCTTACCGGGTCAGGCAGCTCATGCGCGCGGTACTGATCCAGCCGGTACGGGACGGAGGCGGACGATGACACCCGACTGGCCGGAACCTGGCAGGGACCAGAGCCCGGAAGACGTCGATCTCGAGCGGGCATGGCTGGGAGTAGCGGCCGAGATCTGGCGCCGCCGCCCGAGCCTGGCCGAGCGGCTTGCCGGGCGTGCGCTGCGCTCGGCTGGCCTGGCGCGTGCGCTGGTGACGACCTCTTCACTGCTGCCAGGCTGGATCATCGCCAGCGCTGTCGTGCTGACCGCCGGCGTGTTCGCCACGCTCGGAACCGGTGCCCCGTTCGTGGCCCTGCTCGCGCCCGCCGTCGCGGCCGCCGGAGTCGCCTACGCGTACGGGCCAGGTGTCGACCCGGCGTGGGAACTGTCGCAGAGCATGGCCGTCAGCGACCGGATGGTGCTGCTTGTGCGGGTGCTGGCCGTGTTCGCGCTCAACGGGGTGCTCGGGCTGGCCGCGTCCGCTGCCTCGGCCACGGCGGCCTCAGGCACCGCGGCTTCAGGCACTGCGGTCGCGGTCACCTTCGGCTGGCTGATTCCGATGACCGCGGTGTCGGCGCTGGCACTCGCGGCGGCGACGCTCACCCGGTCGGCCAACGCAGGCGTCGCGGCTGGCCTGGCCGCCTGGGCGATCACCGTGCTGTCGGTGCACGCGGCTTCCGGCCAGCTCACCGCCGTGGTCGCGAGTTCCGCGCTCGTGCTCCCTTACCTGATCGTCGCGGCCGCTTGCGGCGCTGTCGCGTGGTTCGCCACCAGAATTCCGAGAGGAACGTCATGAACGTTGAGATCAGCGAGGTGACCAGGCGGTTCGGCCGCACGCAGGCGGTCGCCGGCGTCAGCCTCGAGGCCGGCCCTGGCGTGTTCGGGCTGCTCGGCCCGAACGGCGCGGGCAAGACCACGCTGCTCAGGATGATGGCCACGGTCATCCCCGCGACCTCGGGCCGCGTCAGGCTGCTCGGCCGTGACCCTGGCGCGTACGGGCCAAGGCGGGAGATCAGGCGCAGGCTCGGCTACCTGCCGCAGAACCTCGGCTACTCCCCGGGGTTCACGGTGGCCGAGTTCGTGGAGTACTTCGCCTTGCTGAAGGAGATGCCGCCATCCAGGGTGCCGAAGGCGGTCGCCACCGCGATCGAGCGAGTCGACCTCGGCGACCGGGCGAAAGCGAAACTGCGCTCACTGTCAGGTGGCATGCTCCGCCGTGCGGGAATCGCTCAGGCGATCGTCAACCAGCCCGAGTTGCTGCTGCTCGACGAGCCGACCGCCGGGCTTGACCCCGAGCAGCGGGTGGCTTTCCGCGCCCTGCTGCGTGACCTGGGCGAACGGTCGACCGTCATCGTCTCCACTCACCTGGTCGAGGATGTCGGTGCCGCCTGCGGCCAGGTCGCGCTGATGGAGGCGGGGAAGGTCGTCTTCCATGGCACGCCAGAGGAACTGATCGCCCGCGGCGAAGGCACTGGCGCGGCGGGCGATGCTCCGCTGGAGCGCGGCTACAGTGCCGTGCTCGCCGCGGCCAGGTCAGCAAGGGCGGCGGCATAATGGCCAGCGCCGAGGTAGGGCACCGCGCCGCTCGCACGTTCGGAGCGGCACCGCAGGGCACGGCCAGGCTCCTGCGCGTGAACCTGCGCCGCAACTCGATGCCATGGATCTTGCTGCTGATCGCCGCGCTCTTCTGGTTCGACTCCTACCGTCCGAGCATCGCCACGTCGCCGCTGTACGGCATGCGGACGTTCTGGAACCTTGGCCAGGGGCACACGATCATCGACTTCGGGCCGTTCGTGGCCGGCGTGGCCGCCTGGATGGGGTCGCGTGAGGGCCGCCGCGGCCTGGGAGACCTGGTGACCACGACCGCCCGTCCGCGCTGGGCGGCTCAGCTCGCCACCTGGGCCGCGACAACGATCTGGGCCGTCGCCGCTTACCTGGTCTTCGTCTGTGTCATGTTCGCCGCGTACGCCCGCCAGGGGGTCGGCGGCTCCCCGCCCTGGTGGTGGGTCGCCGTAGGCGCTACCGCGGTGGCCGCGTTCAGCGCGGCCGGGTTCGCCCTCGGTGCTTACTGGCCGAGCCGGTTCGCCGCGGCCGTGGCCGCGTTCGGCGGGTTCGTGGCGATGGCGCTGTCATCGCGAACCGGGTTCAGCCATACGAGCGGGTGGGCGCTGATCTTGCCGACTAACTCCAACGGCAGTTTTGACGGCAGCGTCCAGGCAGACTCGGGGATCTTCTATCCCTGGCTGCCTGACCTGCCGATTGTCAGGATCATGTTCCTGGCGGGAATCGCTGTCGCGGCACTCGGCCTGACCGGCCTGCCGGCCAGGGCGGGCGGGCCGTGGCTGCGCCGTGCGGCCGTCGCTGTCACGCTCGCTGGCGTGGCGCTCGCCGGAACGGGCATCGAACTCGCCACCACCGCCAAGGTCGCAGCGAACGGCATCGTCATCCCCGCCTTGCACGATGCCGCGAACGACGCGCCGCTTGCCTACCGGCCCGTCTGCGGTCACGCGGCCGGGGTTCCGCTCTGCCTGAACCCGGCCTACGCCCGCTGGATGCCGAACCTGACGACCGCGCTGGCGCCCGTGCTCCTTGAAGTGCGCGGCCTGGCAGGCGCGCCGGTGCGGGCAACCCAGGTCCCCGCGTCATACCCGAGCGGAAACGGCGGGCCGCCTCAGGTGATCACGCTCGGCGGTCAGCCGCCCGTGCTGCGGCTGTCGCTCGGCCTGGTCAACTTGCCGGGACCGTGCGGCTTCTGCAGCGGGCCTGTGGTCTCGAAGGCGTTCGCCAATCAGGTCAGGCTCATGTTCGCCCACGCTTTCGCCGGCGCGGGCAGCGGCCGTGGCACGCAAGCGCAGCAGGCCGTACAGGCCGCGATGCTGCGCGTGGCCGGGCTGCCGTTCGCCGCGCAGCCTCGCCTGATCGCTAACACGGAGGACTTCCTGGCATCGGGGCCACGGCCTCAGCCTGCGCCTTCGTCGGCGAACGGGCCGGTCTACGCGGCGGCCGCGCGGCTCGCCGGCCTGTCCGCCGCCGCGAGGCACGCCTGGCTCGCCAGTCACCTGGCCGCGTTGCGAGCTGGCCGGCTTGCGCTGAAGGACCTGCCGTGACCGCGACCGGCCTGCACCGTCAGGTGCCGGGAAGCTTCCTGAGGGGCGAGACGGCAGCCGTCTTGGCGCTAGCGGGCCTGCGGCTGACGCGGCTTTACCTGATCAGCCGCCGGATACCGGTGGCGCTGGCACTGCTGGCCGGCATCGGCGCACTGCTGTGGGCCGCGCTGCACTGGCAGTGGAACATCGCGGGCGGCCCGGCGGCGGCGCATTTCTTCCCGCTGACGATCGAGACCGGGGCGGCGGCCGTGATCTCGGTGACCACCCACGGGCCGTTCGGTGAGCCAGAGCGGGCAGCCGGCCGCTGGCTGCCCTGGCTGCGGCTAGGCGCCGCCCTGGCGCTCACCGCGATCGCCTTCGGCGCGCTCGCCGCCGGAGCGACGGCCGGCACGCTGCCTGGAGGAACCCTCGCCCTGCTCCGTGATCTCGGCGGGATGACCGGCGTCGGCCTGCTGTCGGCGGTCTTCATCGGCGGCGCGTTCGGCTGGGCGGGGCCGATGGCCTTCCTGCTGATCACCGAGGGGGCGCTGGCCCACCGGTCGACCACTCCCTGGGCCTGGCCGACCAGGCTGCCGCACGACCGCGGCGGCGCGATCTGCGCCTGCCTGGTCGTCGCCGCCGGCCTGGTGCTCATCACCGTGCGCGGACCGCGAGAGCCGGGCCGCGACGCCGGCGAGGCAAGCTGAGCCGGCAGCGCGGCCGCGGCCGCTGATCCCCGGCTGCGGGCGCTGACCTTCACGCTGCGGGCCGGGCCAGGCGTGACGATCCGCCGCGGGCTCGGCGGCGCGGTGGTCGCGGTGGATTCGGCCACCGGGAAGACGTTGTTCACCAGCGGCCGGCCGATGGCGTGGGACTCGAGCGACAGCGGCCCGATCCGCACCGCGCCGAGCGCCGGGTACTCGGGCTCGGGCCGGGTCTTCAACATCCCGGTCCTTTCCGCCAAGATTCAGCGCACAGCGGAGGCCCGCCGGGCGGAGGCCGCAGAAACACTCGCGGTGCCGACGACCGGGCCGGCCGGATCGAAGATCAAGTTTCCCGAGTACGTTGACCCGGAAATCAGCGACAGCGGCACCCAGTACTACGCGGAGGTAGCCAACTTCGGCGGCTACTGGAACACGACAACGGGCACCACGTCGGTGGGCAGCGGAGTCGTCGAGGTCGGCGACTGCGGCTACTCGGACTGCGAGTACGAATGGGACGGCACTGTCTATCAGGGCTACGTCAACCGTGCACATCCACGACCTACACCTCGGCAAGCGAGCCGTCGCTCAGCGCGACAGGCAAGGACAACAACCCCTCTCCGCTGAACCTCGACTACACGTTCACGCTTGACACGGCATCGGGAACCCTGGTCAGCAGTCAGAAGCTGACCAACGGCACGGCCGGCTACACCTCGAACGTGCCCGTGCCCTGGGACTCGGAAGGCACGCTCACCTCAGGCGATGCCTACAAGTTCGACGTGTACACCACCAACGTCATACCTAGCGGTGACAAGTCGTCGGCGCCGGTCGCGGTCACCGGCCCGATTCTTCCTGGCCAGCATCGGGCTCGGCGGTGACCGTACTCCCTGCTGCGTCGCGAGCCCCGGGGGCTAGCCGAGAAGATCAAGCGGTTTTTCGATGACGCCGGGCACGTGACCGTGCCGGTCCCGGCGCGGTAACGGAGGAATCATGAGCAGCATGCGGCGCCTGAGGCGCTAGGACCACAGGCACCAGCCTGTTCGGCCGCGCGAGCCGCGGCTGATCCGGGGCCAGGAGAACCTGCTGGCCAACCCTGACCTGGTGAACGCGGAGATGCCGGGGCGCATCACCTATCTCGACGATCCGGTCTTCGGCCTCGTGGCCTGCGGCTTCCACCGGATGCCGCCGCCGGGACTGGTCTTCGCCGCAGAGCCTGCGCCCGGCTGGGAGCTGCGCCGCGAGGGCAGTCAGCTGGTGCTCTGCGACGGCGTCGGCGACGTCTGGGCCTGCAGCGACGTGAACCCGGACCCGCGGTGGGTATCGGCGGCCGCGAGCCGCCGCCACGTGATCGTCTTCTTCGGGCCGCAACTCGGGGCCGAGGATGCCCGACGGGCCGGGGGTCAGCGACATGCACCCGATCGACCGGCTGGACGAGCTGTGGGCTGCTTTGGTGCTGGTGACTCTCGCCTAGCTGATGCGCGCAAGATGCGAGGCGCCGTGCGCTGTGGTTCGCTGGATGACATGACTGCGGAGCTGCGCGCCGAACTGCTGCGCCGCGCGGAGCAAGACCAGGCCGCCCGGCGTGATACCGAACCGAACGGGGAGTCCGTGGCCTCAGTTGATGCCGGTAACCTCCTCTGGCTCAAGAAGGTAGTGGCCGAAATCGGCTGGCCCGGGCGGTCGGCGGTCGGCGAGGACGGCGCTAGAGCGGCGTGGCTGCTGGCTCAGCATGCCGACCGCGACCCGGTGTTTCAGCGCGAGTGCCTGGACCTGATGACGGAGGCGGCCGCGAAGGGCGAGGCATCGACAGCGCACCTGGCGTACCTGACCGACCGGGTGCTGCTGGCCGAGGGGCAGGTGCAGGAATACGGCACTCAGGTAAGCGTGCGGACCGACGGGCAGGTAGTGGCGCAGCGGCTTCGTGATCCCGGGCATGTCGATGACCGGCGGGCAGCCGCATCGCTCGGCCCGCTCGCTGAGTACATCGCTGACATTCAGCGCCGCCAACCGTCGGCCGGGTAGCTAGCCACGCGGTGGCCTGCAGCGCCGACACTCGTGAGCACCCGCACCTGGGCCGACGGGACAAGCATGAGCTGCGGAGGTAAGGATGCGCCCGGCCGCCGGGCGCCACCGCCGATTTAACTGCTGGTTAAGTTCAAGAGGCCGTGTAGCTAGCATGATCAGCTGGATGGGGTGGCTGGAAACTGAGCGAGCAGCTGCTATGCAGACAACGAGGAGCGCCGCGCGTAGTTATTGCGCGTTCGGTTTTGGACGTTAGATATTTGGTGTACGGCTCCGGAAATTTGCTCGGAGTTATGCGTAGAAGGTGATGTTCATGGCAGCCGAAGACAGTATCGGCCCGGCATGGGTCGACTTTCCGTTGGGTCGGCCTTTAGGCCCCGTGCCCGAGAAGCTGACGGCAAGACCGTTCGGCCTTCGCTTCTCCTCGGCGCCGGGCTCGGTCGTGGGCCCAGAGCGTGCGGAAGCTGATGGACAGCCTGGAACTGCGCTTCGGCGCGCTCGACCTGCTAGTGACCGAGGACGGCCGCTGGCATTTCCTTGAGGTCAACCCGAACGGGCAATGGGCTTGGATCGAGCAGGAGGTCGGCTTGCCGATCAGCGCGACGATAGCAGAGGCTCTCATGAGACCGGCGGCCGCGGCGTGAGCGCGGAAAGCGTGGCGGATGCGCGGCAGCTGCGGTTGGCTATGGTGTCGCGGCTGATCTTGGACGGGTGGCTCAATGACCGGAGGTGGATCGACGCCTTCAGCGACGTGCCGCGGGAAGTGTTCGTACCGCAGTTCCTGATGGCATCCGCGGTCGAGCTGCGGAGGGTAACCAGCGGCGACGGGGCGGAGTGGCTCGAAGGGATCTACTGCGACGAGCCGTTGATGATTTCGGTGAGCCAGGGCAATCCGACGTCCTCATCGTCACAGCCGTCACTGATGGCGGCCATGCTCGAGTCGCTAGCGTGTTCAGGAGGCGAGCGCGTCCTGGAGATCGGCACTGGAACCGGCTACAACGCCGGGCTGCTGTGCCACGGGCTCGGCGCGGGCGAGGTGTCGAGCATTGACATCGACGCGGACCTTGTCAGCGCGGCGGGGGAACGGCTCGCCGCACAGGGCTACCGCCCGCGCCTGGCGTGCGGTGATGGCGCCCGGGGCCTGCCGGAGGCAGCGCCCCTGGACCGGATCATGGCGACATGCGCCATGCCAGCGGTGCCCGTTCCGTGGCTCAGGCAGGTCCGGCCAGGCGGGCTGATCCTCGTAAACTTGTACCGGGAACTAGGAGGCGGGGCGCTAGCGCTGCTTACCGTGAGCGGCGACGGCCGGGCAACCGGTCGATTCGAGCCCTATCACGGGGGTTTCATGCCCACGCGCACCATCACGCCGGGGCCGGTCGCAGACCTGATTCCCGATCGCGAGGGCATCGGCGATGCTGGTACCCGGCCGACGCCAGTGAGCGTAGCGGTGCTGCGCGAAGACTCGTTCAGTATGATCGCCGCGCTTCGCACGCAGGCACAACAGGTGGTGCTCCTGCCCGAAGGCGAGCCGGAAGAGTTGTGGCTGGTCAAGAAGGACGGCTCGTGGGCACGACAGATCGAGGAGGACGGGCGCGCGGTGGTTGCGCAAGGCGGCCCGGTCAAGATCTGGGACGAGATAGAGTCAGCATTTTCGACCTGGGATGCGCTGGGCCGGCCGGGGAGGCACGCGTTCGGGCTGACGGTTACTCAAGATGGCCGCCACATGATCTGGCACGGTGATCCGCGATGCGAATTGTGGGCGCTGCAGTGAGCATACGGGGCGCCTCGCGTAGGGTGCGGGTCGTCGGCGATCTCTATCACGGTCAAGTGCCGGGTGGCGCTGTCTATGTCGGCCGGGCTGCGGGCGAGCCCGTTCGCCAATCCTTACCGCGCCCGCGAGCACGGGGCCGTGGAGGCGGTGCTGCTTTACCGCGCTTACCTGGCCGAGCGCCCCGAGCTTGCCGAGCGGGCGCGGCGCGAGCTGGCCGGGCCGTGTGATCTCGCGTGCTGGTGCAGGCTCGGCGATCCCTGCCATGCCGACGTGCTGCTGGAAGTCGTGAATGCGGCCTGAACTCCGGGGGCGTTGAGAATCGTTCGTTTCCCGGACATGATCATCGGCAGGGCGCTGACAGGGCTAACTGCATCCCGGAGGCGTTGTAAACGCGTTGAGAAAGCCCCGTGTACAACAAATCCGATCGACGCGCAGCTGGGAGCGGCCCCACACCGCCCGCGCCGCCTGCGTCTCGGCCACCGCCGCCGAGATGACGCGGCGCAACAACGGACTGCCCCGATGAGGCGAGTTACTACCAGCCGCTTTACGCCTACGTGAAGAGCGTCACCAACAACGGCCCGGTCGAGATCAACCCAGGAGAGATCACCTCATCGTGCTACATGAGCGCGGCCGACATCGTACAAGACTTCGAGCGGACAGAGATCCAGTTCCAGGACGCGTACACGGCAGGGACGCTCCAGGGCTGGATGCAGGGGTATCCGGCCAGCCGGTTCGCCGCCACGATCAGCACGGGCACATCAGGGGGAGTCGGCACCGACGTGACCGAGGCCGCCGAGAGCGGAATCGGCAACGTCTACGTCGATGACCTGCCAGAGCCGGTGACCTACGCGACCCTGCCCGCCTTCTGGTCGACCGAGGTCTCAGACGTCGCCGCGGCCAAGCCGGCGAACCCGTTCCAGGCGCTCTGCGATAAGGATGGCCCGTGCCTGAACGCGACAAGCAGCGCCGCAGGCAGCGTGGTCGACATGGCCACGTTCAGTTCAGGCGACAGCTCGCAGAACCTCGCCCTGTACAAC
>DATJLT010000311.1:0-14949 GCA_035509195.1 Streptosporangiaceae bacterium
CGCCGGCAAGACGACGACGCTTGAGATCATCGAAGGACTGCGCAAGCCCGACGACGGCGAAGTGCGGGTTCTCGGTCTCGCCGCCTGGCCGAGAAACCCGCGACTGCTTCCGAGGATCGGGGTCCAGCTTCAGTCATCCTCGTTCTTCGAGCGACTGACCGCTCGTGAGCAGATCCGCACGTTTGCCTCGCTCTACGGAGTCGGAGCCAAACGCGCTGACGAGATGCTCGAGGTTGTGGGACTCGCCGGCCAGGCAGGACTGCAGACCGAGAAACTCTCTGGCGGGCAGGCACAGCGCCTGTCGATTGCCTGCGCGCTCGTGCACGATCCAGAACTGCTGTTCCTCGACGAGCCGACGGGTTCGCTCGACCCGCAGGCCAGGAGGAACTTGTGGGACCTGCTCAGGCAGATCTCCGGCTCAGGCCGGACGGTGGTGCTGACCACGCATCACATGGACGAGGCCGAGTCACTGTGCGACCAGGTCGCGATCATGGATCACGGCAAGATCCTCAAGTCAGGCCCGCCCGCCGCGCTGGTGCGCGAGCTTGATCAGCCTGTGAAGATCAGCGTCCAGTCCGGGCTCGTATCGCCGGAGGACGCGGCCGAGGCGGGCGGCACCGACGACGGCGTGACGCTCACGATCGCCACCACCGAGCCGGCGGACGTGCTGTCGTGGCTGGCCAGGCACAACGCGCTCACCGGCCTGCGGGTTCAGGGCGCGACGCTCGAGGACGTCTTCCTGAGCGTGACCGGAAGGGAATACCGGGCATGAAGCTGGCCAGCCTGTCACGGGCGATGTTTCTTGGCTTCGTCAGGGACCGGACCGCGCTGTTCTTCTCGATCCTCCTCCCCGTGCTCTTCCTGCTGTTCTTCGGCACGATCTACAAGAACACCAGCACGCCGAAGATCGACCTGATAACGGTCGGCCAGGTCAGCCTGATCCGCGAGGCCATCGCCGCCAGCCCCGGCCAGCTCGGCAAAATTCTCTCCGTCACGCACAGCCATTCGCTCTCCGCCGCGCTTGCCCTGGTACGCAAGGGCACTGACGACGCCGCGGTACTGCAGCACGGGAACCATCTGGTGCTGCGTTACTCGATCGCCGACCAGACCAAGGCGAGCATCGTCACCAGCGTGATCGGCTCGATCGTCCAGGACGCCAACCAGGCCGGGCACCCGGCGGTGTTCTCCCTGTCCGCGAGCCAGGTGCAGGACAAGTCGCTGAAGACCATCCAGTACTTCACGCCCGGCCTGCTCGGCTGGGCGCTCGCTTCCGGCGCGACCTTCGGTTCGGCGATCACGCTGGTGAGCTGGCGGCAGAACAAGCTGCTTCGGCGGCTGCGGCTGTCCCCGGTCGGCACCGGTGAGATCGTGACGGCCAGGATCGGGATCAGCGTCGCGATCGGCCTCATCCAGATGGCGGTGTTCCTGGCGATCGCGACCCTGCCCTACTTCGGGCTCAAGCTGACCTACGCGTGGTGGATGGCGATACCGCTGGTCGTGTGCGGAATCCTGGCGTTCATGTCGATCGGCCTGCTGGTCGGGGCCGTCGCCAAGACGCAGCAAGCCGCCACTTCGATCGCGAACATCATCATCTTGCCGATGGCGTTCCTCGGCGGCGCGTTCCTGCCGCTCGACTTCGCTCCCCAGTGGGTGCGGGACGTGTCCTACGCCCTGCCGCTCAGCTACCTGGTCACCGGCATGCAAGACGTGATGGCCCGAGGCGAGGGACCGCTGTCCGCACTGCCTGCGATCGGCATCCTGCTCGCCTTCACGGCCGTAGTCACTGCCATCGCGGTCCGGGTCTTCCGCTGGGACGACGTGTAAACGAGGTAAGCTCAAAGTAGCCATTGACACCGTCCGGGAGAGTTCGCGCGCACCCAGCGCGCGGCGCCGAAGGGGCAACCTCCCCGGAACCTCTCAGGCCCAAGGACCGGACGGGACCAGGCGACTCTGAAGCGGCGGCCTGCGCGACAGAGGGGGAGCGGCAGTGTTGTTGCAACACGGCAGCGACCCCGAAACGCGAGGAGCGCCAGTGAACTTCTCCGACCGGCACATCGGTCCAGACAGCGCTGAGCAGCAGCGCATGCTTGACGCGCTCGGCTTCGCCACCCTGGACGCCCTGACCGACGCGGCCCTCCCGCCGGGCCTTGGCGTCCGCGAGCAGCTCGGTCTCCCCGCCGATGGCCTCAACGAGGACCAGGTGCTCGCCGAGTTGCGCCGACTGGCCGCGAAGAACCAGGTACTGACCTCCATGATCGGCCTTGGCTACTACGGCACGATCACCCCGCCTGTGATCAGGCGCAACGTGTTCGAGAGCCCGGCCTGGTACACGGCCTACACCCCTTATCAGCCGGAAATCTCGCAGGGCCGCCTCGAAGCGCTGCTGAACTTCCAGACGATGATCGAGGACCTGACCGGCCTCCCGGTCGCCGGCGCGTCCATGCTGGACGAGGCGACCGCCGCGGCCGAGGCGATGACGCTCGCGCACCGCTCGACGAAGAAGGGCAAGGTCTTCCTGGCCGACGCGGACTGCCTTCCCCAGACGCTCAAGGTTCTCGCGACGCGGGCCGAGCCGCTCGGCTTCGACCTGGTAACCGGCCTGGTGACCCCTGAGCTCATCGGCGCCCAGCCAGACGGCGAGCTGTTCGGCATCCTGCTCCAGTACCCTGGCGCCAGCGGCGAGATCCGCGACCTGCGCCCGTCGATCGAGGCCGCGCACGCCAAAGGCGCGCTGGTCGCCGTCGCCGCCGACCCGCTCGCGCTCACGCTGCTTACGCCGCCCGGCGAACTCGGTGCCGACATAGCGGTCGGCAGCACCCAGCGGTTCGGGGTCCCGATGGGCTACGGCGGCCCGCAGGCAGGCTACATATGCGTTCGCGACGACCTCAAGCGCCAGCTACCAGGCCGCCTCGTCGGCGTGTCGGTCGACGCCGAAGGGCATCCCGCATACCGGCTGGCCCTGCAGGCCCGCGAGCAGCACATCCGCCGCGAGAAGGCGACAAGCAATATCTGCACCGCGCAGGTGCTGCTCGCCGTGATCGCCGCGATGTACGCGACGTACCACGGTCCTGACGGGCTCAGG
Source organism: Streptosporangiaceae bacterium (assembly GCA_035509195.1). Classification (GTDB taxonomy): domain Bacteria; phylum Actinomycetota; class Actinomycetes; order Streptosporangiales; family Streptosporangiaceae; genus Chersky-822. The sequence goes on from DATJLT010000311.1 coordinate 3,083, forward strand.
GAGATCGCGCGCCGGGTCGCTGCGAAGGCCGCGACGCTCGCAGCGACCCTTCGCGATGCAGGCTTTTCCGTCAGTATCAGCCAATATTTTGACACGATCGGTGTCCAGGTCGCCGACGCCACTGCCGCCCTGGAGCGCGCGCGGAACGCGGGCTACAACCTGCGCCTTGCCGGGCCGGACGTGATCCAGATCGCGTGCGACGAGACCACCACAGATGAGCACCTGCTTGACGTGGCAGCGGCCATCGCCCTGCGGCCTCTCAAGCTCACGCCCTCAGGCGCCGCGATCCCGGCGGACCTGGCCAGGACCAGCGACTTCCTGACCCACCCGGTCTTCAACAGCCATCACAGCGAGACGTCGATGCTGCGGTACCTGCGCCGGCTCTCCGACTTCGACGTGGCGCTCGACCGGTCGATGATCCCTCTCGGCTCGTGCACGATGAAGCTGAACGCCACGGCCGAGATGGAGCCGATCTCCTGGCCGGAGTTCGCCAGCCTCCACCCGTTCGTGCCTGGCGACCAGGCCGCAGGCTACCGCGAGCTGATAGCCGGCCTGGAAGATGCGCTCGCCGAGATCACCGGCTACGACGCGGTCAGCCTTCAGCCCAACGCCGGCTCCCAGGGCGAACTCGCCGGGCTACTCGCGATCAGGCACTATCACCGCTCGCAGGACTCGCCTGAGCGCACGGTCTGCCTGATCCCCGAGTCCGCTCACGGTACTAACGCCGCGTCGGCGGTGCTTGCTGGCCTGCGCGTAGTCGTTGTGAAGTGCGGCGGGGACGGCGCGATCGATCTCGGTGACCTGAAGGCGAAACTGGATGCCCACGCAGGCACGGTCGCCGCGATCATGCTGACCTACCCGTCGACCAACGGGGTGTTCGAGTCGACCGTGACCACGGTCTGCGACCTGGTCCACGCCGCCGGCGGCCAGGTCTATGTGGACGGCGCGAACCTCAACGCCCTCGTCGGCCTCGCGAAGCCAGCGGAATTCGGCGCCGACGTGTCCCACCTGAACCTGCACAAGACGTTCTGCATCCCGCATGGCGGCGGCGGTCCTGGTGTCGGCCCTGTCGCGGTGCGCGCGCACCTGGCGCCGTTCCTGCCGGAAAAGGCCGGGCAGGTCGCGGCCGCGCCGTTCGGCTCCGCGGGCATCCTGCCGATCTCGTGGGCGTACATCAAGCTCATGGGGGCCGATGGCCTGCGCAAGGCCACCCAGGTAGCGATCTTGAACGCTAACTACATCGCGAAGCGGCTCGGACCGCATTTCCCTGTCCTCTACACCGGACAGCACGGCCTCGTCGCGCACGAGTGCATTCTTGACCTCCGCCAGATCACCGCCCAGACCGATGTGACCGCGGAGGACGTGGCCAAGCGCCTGATCGACTACGGTTTCCACGCCCCGACGATGTCGTTCCCCGTGGCTGGGACGCTGATGGTTGAGCCCACGGAGAGCGAGAACCTGGCCGAGATCGACAGGTTCTGCGACGCGATGATCTCGATCGCGGGGGAGATCGCGAAGGTCGGCACCGAGTACGACGCGAGGGACAATCCGCTCAAGAACTCGCCGCACACCGCGTCGATGCTGACCGCGGATGAGTGGGAGCACGGATACTCGCGAACCGTGGCCGCGTATCCGGGCGGGGGAGACCGGCGCGGCAAGTACTGGCCGCCAGTCCGCCGCATCGAAGCGGCCTACGGCGACCGTCACCTCGTCTGCGCCTGCCCGTCGCCTGAAGCGTTTGAGTAACGTCCCTTCCATTCACCGCCACGGCCCGCGTGATGCCGCCAGCCTGAACTGATCGTCATGCCCGAGTACAGGGCCGCGATCAGCGGCAGGCTGGGCGCGCGTCCCGCGGACAACCCGCTCAGCCGCAGCATCGGCAGATAGGTCGCCGACATGATCGCCCACGCGACCGCGCCCGCTCCGGCCAGCCAGGGATTGAGCAGGACGATCCCGGCGACGGTCGCGGCCGGCGGCAGCAAGTAAAGCCACGCCAGCCCGATCACGGTACCGGCCAGCGCGAGAGGCGAGTAACGAAGCTGCGTGTAGGCGCTCCGCGCGACCATGTCCCACACCGGCGCGACGCTCGTGTACTGACGCATGCTCCTGACCTTCGTGGTAAAGCCCAGCCAGATCTCGTTACCTGCCCGCGCCAGCAGGGTCCCGAGAGCGACGTCGTCGATCCGCGCCCCGGCGATCGCGGCGAGTCCGCCCGCGCTCGTGAGCGCCGACCGCCGCACCAGCATGCACCCGCCCGCGGCCGCCGCCGTCCGCCCCCTGTTGACCCGCCGGAACGGGTAAAGCTTCGCGAAAAAGTACACGAACGCCGGAATCAGCAGCCGCTCGGCGGCCGTATCGCACCGGAGCAACGCCATCTGCGACACCATCGCACGGTCACCAGCCGACGCGACAAGCTCACGCACGACCCCCGGCTCGTAGGCGATATCCGCGTCGGTGAACAGCAAATACTCGGAATCCCCCGCCGCCTCGACGCCCTGCGCCATCGCCCAGACCTTCCCCGCCCACCCCGCCGGCGGCGCGCTGCCCGAGACCACCTTGACCCCGAGCCCGCACGCCACCTCGCCGGTCCCGTCTTCGCTTTGGTCGTCCACGAGGACCACGCTGAACTGTCCCTGGTACTCCTGCCCGAGCAAGGTCGGCAACGTCAGCGGCAAGATGTCAGCCTCGTTACGGGCAGGGACCACCGCGACCACGTCAGGCCAGCTCAACGGCTCCTTAGCCGGCGGCAGCCGCTGATCGGTCCGCCAGAACCCGCCGTGAAAGAGAGCCAGGTACACCCAGGCAAGCAACGCGAGGCCAGCGGCTGCGATAACGGCAAGCACCAGCCCAGCCTGACATATGCTGCCGACATGCAGGTGATTGCTGGTGCAGGTGAGTTCACCAGGCCGGTCGCGCCGTTCGACACGAACTGGGCTGAGCAGTTCCGCGTGCCTGACCTGTCAGTCGGCACGTACTCGATCCCGGTCGGCGGCACGGATGACCAGGAGCCGCACACCGAGGACGAGATCTACGTGATCACCGCCGGCCTGGCAGGCTTCGAGGCGGACGGGAAGCGGATCGAGGTCGGGCCCGGCACGGTGATCTTCGTCCCGGCGAAAGAGGAGCACAGGTTCGTCGATGTCACCGAGGATCTCGCCGCGCTCGTGCTGTTCGGCCCGGCCGAGGGATCGCGGTCGGTGACCCGCGTGGTCGCGTTCGTGACCACCTTCGCCGACGCCTTCAACGACGCGGCCTCAGGCGGCGACTTCGCCAGGCTGATCGCGATGTTCACCGAGGACGCGGTCGTCAGGGCAGGAAGCGAGTACGTCGGCCGCGCAGCGATCGCCGCCGCCTACGCGGAGCGGCCGCCCGACGACGAGATCGAGCTGACCGGCGATCCTCGCGAGGAAGACGGCGCCGTCCTGATCGACTTCAGCTGGCGTCGAAACGGTTCACCAGGGTCGATGCGCCTGACCGTGACCGACGACGACCTGATCAGTGAACTGGTGGTCGTACCGGCGAATTAGAGTTGCCTCGTGGCAGATCCGGCAACTTACCGACCGGCGCCAGGCTCCATTCCCGAGTCGCCTGGCGTGTACCGGTTCCGTGACGCGCACGGCCGGGTGGTGTACGTCGGCAAGGCCAAGAACCTGCGCTCCAGGCTCAACTCTTACTTCGCCGACTTCGCCAGCCTGCACCCGCGTACGCAGAACATGCTGCTCGACGCGGCCGGCGTCGAATGGACGATCGTCGGCACCGAGGTCGAGGCGCTCCAGCTCGAGTACTCCTGGATCAAGGAGTTCGACCCGCGCTGGAACATCAGGTACCGCGACGACAAGAGCTACCCCTACCTGGCCGTGACGCTCAACGAGGATTTCCCTCGGGTGACCGTGATGCGCGGCGCGAAGCGGCGCGGTGTCAGGTACTTCGGCCCCTACTCTCACGCCTGGGCGATCAGGGACACGGTCGACACGCTCCTGCGGGTGTTCCCCGTCCGCACCTGCTCGGCTGGCGTGTTCAAGCGGGCCGGGCAGATCGGCAGGCCTTGCCTGCTCGGCTACATCGGCAAGTGCTCGGCGCCGTGCGTGGGCCGCGTGTCGCAAGACGAGCACAGGGAACTCGCGCTGGAGTTCTGCGACTTCATGGCCGGGCAGACAGGCAAGTTCACCAAGCGCCTCGAAGCTCAGATGCGCGAGGCGGCGCGGGCCGAGGAATTCGAGCTTGCCGCCCGGCTGCGCGATGATCTCGTGGCACTGCAGCGGGCGCTGGAGAAGCAGGCCGTCGTGCTGCCCGACGGGACGGACTGCGACGTGATCGGGCTCGTCGAAGATCAGCTCGAGGCCGCCGTTCAGGTGTTCTACGTGCGCGGCGGCCGGGTGCGCGGGCAGCGCGGCTGGGTCGTCGACAAGGTCGAGGACGTGAATACGGGTAACCTGGTCGAGCAGTTCCTCGGGCAGGTATATCGAGACGATCCCGTCTCGGATAAGTCCTCCGTTCCCCGCGAAGTGCTGGTTCCCGAGCTGCCGCCAGACGTTGACTCGGTTCAGGAATGGCTGTCCGCGCGACGAGGTAGCCGGGTAAGCCTGCGGGTGCCGCAGCGCGGCGACAAGCGCACGCTGCTCGACACCGTGACGAGGAACGCGACCGAGTCGCTCGTGCTGCACAAGACCAAGCGTGCCAGCGACCTGACCACAAGGAGCCAGGCACTGCATGAGATACAAGACGCGCTCGGGCTCGACACGGCACCGCTGCGAATCGAGTGCTTCGACGTCTCCAACCTGATGGGCACCCACGTGGTGGCCTCGATGGTGGTGTTCGAGGACGGCCTGGCCCGCAAGTCGGAGTACCGCAAGTTCTCGCTCAAGGGCGGTACAGACGACCTGTCCGCGATCTACGAGGTCATCACCCGCCGCTTCAGGCGTTACCTTTCCGAGCGGGACGCCGAGGAGGAGCCGGGGAAAACCAAGTTCGCTTACCCGCCTGGCCTGCTCGTGATCGACGGCGGCGCCGGGCAGGTCGACGCGGCCGTGCGGGCGCTCAGCGAACTCGGCATTACCGACGTCGCGGTCTGCGGCCTGGCCAAGCGGCTTGAGGAGGTCTGGCTGCCAGGTGAGGACAGCCCGGTGATCTTGCCCCGCACCAGCGAGGGCCTCTATCTGCTGCAGCGCGTGCGCGATGAGGCTCACCGGTTCGCGATCACCTATCACAGGGCCAGGCGCGGTGCCGCACAGACCGTGAGCGAGCTGGACGGCCTGCCAGGACTCGGGCCCGCCAGGCGGACCGCGCTGCTCAAGCACTTCGGTTCGGTACGAAAACTGCGGGCGGCGACCGCCGACCAGATCGAGGAAGTCGAAGGATTCGGCCCCAGGTTGGCTCAGACGGTCGCGGCGGCCCTGGCGGGAAGGCAGGATGAGGGCGAGAGGGGGCAGCCTGATGGCATCTGAGATCGCGATTATCACGGGCATGTCCGGGGCGGGCCGCTCGACGGCCGCGAAGTCGCTAGAAGACCTCGACTGGTTCGTCGCGGATAACCTGCCGCCCGCGATGCTGGTCACGATGCTTGACCTGGCTAGGAGGGCCAGCGCCGTGCCAAGGGTGGCGGCCGTCGTCGACGTGCGGAGCCGCGCGTTCTCCACGGACCTGAAGTCGGCACTGGCCGAGCTCGAGGCGATCGGCGCCAGCCCGTTCGTCGTCTTCCTCGAGGCCAGCGACGAGACACTCGTGCGACGGTTCGAGAACGTGCGGCGCCCGCACCCGCTGCAGGAAAGCGGCCGCGTCATCGACGGCATCAACGCCGAGCGTGAGCAACTGCACGTGCTGCGCGACAGCGCGGACCTGGTGATCGATACGTCGGCGCTGAACATTCACGAACTGCGGGCGCGGATGCGCGACGTGTTCGGTGACGGGCAGGAAACCGCGGTCCGCGTCACGATCGTGTCTTTCGGATACAAGTACGGCCTCCCCGTCGATGCCGACATGGTGGTGGACTGCCGGTTTCTGCCTAACCCGCACTGGGTGCCCGAACTGGCGCCGCAGACGGGCCTCGACGCGCCGGTGCGTGACTACGTACTGGGGCAGCCGGGGACCAGCGACTTCCTGCGCGCCTACCTCGAGGCGCTGGAGATCACGCTCGCCGGCTATGACCGCAGCGGCAAGCATTTCGTGACGCTCGCGGTCGGCTGCACGGGCGGCAAGCACAGAAGCGTCGCCATTTCCGAGGAAATCGCCAGGCGGCTGTCGGCCAACTGGCAGGGAGTACAGGTCAGCCATCGCGATCTCGGACGTGAGTAGCAGGCCGGCGCGCAGGCGGGTCGTCGCGCTCGGCGGCGGGCACGGGCTCTACGCATCGCTGTCCGCGCTGCGCCGGGTCACCCGTGACCTGACCGCCATAGTGACCGTCGCCGACGACGGCGGCTCGAGCGGCCGCCTGCGGCAAGAGTACGGCGTGCTGCCGCCCGGTGACTTGCGGATGGCACTCGCCGCCTTGTGCGGCGACGACTCGTGGGGCACCACCTGGAGCAAGGTCGTGCAGCACAGGTTCAGCGGCAGCGGCGAACTCGGCGGGCACGCGGTAGGCAACCTGCTCATCGTCGCGCTCTGGGAACTGCTCGGCGACACGGTCCAGGGCCTCGACTGGGTGGGACGACTGCTCGGCGCCCACGGGCGGGTGCTGCCGATGGCGTCTGTTCCGCTGGAACTCCAGGCCGAAGTCGAAGGGGTTGACCCCGAATGCCCGGATCGGATCAGCACCGTTCGGGGCCAGGTCGCCTGCGCGAAGACGACGGGGCGGGTACGGTCGATGTCGTTGGTTCCTGCCGACCCTCCCGCGTGCGCCGAGGCGGTGCAGGCGGTAGCGGAGGCAGACTGGGTGGTACTCGGGCCAGGTTCCTGGTTTACCAGCGTGCTGCCGCACCTGCTGGTTCCTGAGCTTGCCAAGACGCTGGTCGCCACCCCGGCGCGGAGGCTGGTCACGCTGAACCTGGCACCTCAGCCAGGGGAGACCGAGGGTTTCTCGCCGCACGCGCACCTGGAGGTACTCGCCAGCCATGCACCTGACCTGATGTTCGACGTCGTGCTGGCCGATCGCGGCGCGGCAAGGGGCACGGCAAGGGAACTTGAAAAGGCCGCGGGGATGCTTGGCGGACGGCTGGTGCTCGCCGATCTCGCGATGGCGGGCCGGCCTGACAGGCACGATCCGCGGCGGCTGGCGGGAGCTTTCGCGCAGGTGTTTGACGCGCAGGTGTTTGACGCGCAGCTATTCGAGGGGGGATGAGGTGGCGCTGACCAGCCTGGTCAAGGACGAGCTCAGCCGGGTGACCGTGCTCAAGCCATGCTGCCGCAAGGCCGAGGTGTCTACGCTGCTGCGCTTCGCCGGCGGCCTGCACCTGAACAACGGGCGGATCATGGTCGAGGCCGAACTCGACACGGGGGCGGCCGCGCGGCGGCTTCGCAAGGACGTCAGCGAGATCTTCGGGCACTCGTCCGAGCTGATCGTGCTCGCGCCGAGCGGACTGCGCAAGGGCAACAGGTACGTGGTGCGAGTGGTCAAGGACGGCGAAAGCCTGGCGCGCCAGACCGGGCTCGTCGATGCCCGCGGCCGGCCGGTGAGGGGTTTGCCCAAGCAGGTCGTCGCCGGCTCGGTCTGCGACTGCGAGGCTGCCTGGCGAGGCGCCTTCCTCGCGCACGGCTCGCTGACGGAGCCAGGGAGATCGATGTCGCTCGAGCTGACCTGCCCTGGCCCGGAGGTCGCGCTCGCGATGGTCGGGGCCGCGCGGCGGCTGAAGATCGGCGCCAAGGCACGTGACGTCCGCGGAATTGACCGGGTCGTGATCCGCGACGGTGACGCGATCGGCGCGATGCTGACCCGCCTTGGCGCGCACGACAGCGTCCTGGCCTGGGAGGAAAGGCGAATCCGCCGTGCCGTGCGAGGTACAGCGAACCGGCTGGCGAATTTCGACGACGCGAACTTGCGGCGAAGTGCACGTGCGGCAGTGGCAGCCGGCGCACGCGTCGAGCGCGCTCTTGAGATACTAGGGCACGAGGCACCGGAGCACCTGATCGTGGCGGGCCAGTTGCGCATCAAGCACCGCCAGGCCAGCCTGGAAGAGCTCGGCCAGCTGGCCGACCCCCCGCTTACCAAAGACGCGATCGCGGGACGGATCAGGCGGCTCCTTGCCCTGGCGGATAAGCGGGCGACGGAGCTCGGCATTCCGACGACCGAAGCGCACCTCACGCCCGACATGCTGGTGCCGTGACGGGCCCCGATTTGAACTAGGAGCAAGCAAGTTGACTGTGCGGGTAGGAATCAACGGCTTCGGCCGGATCGGCAGGAACTTCTGGCGCGCTGTGCACGCCAGGCCGGACCTCGGTATCGAGATCGTCGCCGCCAACGACCTCGGCGACATTAAGACGTTCGCTCACCTGCTGAAGTTCGACACAGTGCTCGGCACGCTCGATGTCGACGTGGCCGTGGCCGGCGACAGCATCGCGGCAGGGGATTCGAAGATCACCTGGCTGGCGCAGCGCGACCCTGGCCAGCTTCCCTGGACCGATCTCGGCGTTGACGTGGTCATCGAGTCCACGGGCCACTTCACCGATGCCGCGGGCGCTGGCAAGCATCTGCAAGCGGGCGCCAGGAAGGTGATCATCTCGGCGCCGGCGAAGAACGAGGACATCACGATCGTGATGGGCGTGAACGACGGCACCTATGACCCGTCGAAGCACCACATCATCTCGAACGCCTCGTGCACCACGAACTGCGTCGCCCCGCTGGCGAAGGTGCTGCTCGACAGCTTCGGCATCGTCCGCGGCCTGATGACGACCATTCACGCCTACACCAATGACCAGGTGATCCTGGACTTCGCGCACAAGGACCTGCGCCGGGCCCGCGCGGCCGCGCAGAACATCATCCCGACCACGACAGGCGCGGCGAAGGCGACCTCGCTGGTGATCCCCGAGCTGAAAGGCAAGCTCGACGGCATCGCGATGCGGGTGCCCGTGCCCGACGGGTCGGTGACCGACCTGGTCGTGCAGCTCGAGCGCGAGGTCACGGCCGAGGAGGTCAATGCCGCGTACCTGGCCGCCGCGATCGAGGGGCCGTTGCAGCCTTACCTGCATTACACCAAGGACCCGATCGTCTCTTCCGACATCGTAGGGACGCCGTGGTCATGCACGTTCGACTCGCTGCTGACCATGGCGGACAAGGACCAGGTCAAGGTCATCGGCTGGTACGACAACGAGTGGGGTTACTCGAACCGGCTGGCCGACCTGACGTCGATGGTCGCCTCCAAGCTCGCGGAGGGCTGATGCGCCCGGTCTCCGACCTGGAGGTGACGGGGCGGGTCGTCTTCCTCCGTGCTGACTTGAACGTGCCCATGGACGGCACGACGATCACCGACGACGGGCGGATCAGGGCGAGCCTGCCTACCATTAACGAGCTGACCGGCCGGGGCGCGCGGGTGCTGATCTGCGCGCACCTCGGCCGGCCTAAGGGCGACGACTTCGCCGCGCGGGCGGCAGGAGGACCGTCGCTGAAGCCCGTCGCCGACCGGCTGGGCGAGCTCACCGGGCAGGCAGTGGCCTTCGCCGCGGACGTGGCCGGCCCGTCGGCGGCCGCCGTCGCGAGCTCTTTGGCGGATGGTCAGATTGGCTTGCTGGAGAATGTCAGGTTCGAGCCTGCCGAAACGTCGAAGTCTGACGCCGAGCGCGGGGCTTTCGCCGCCCGCCTCGCCGCGCTCGCTTCCTGCTACGTCGGCGACGGGTTCGGCGCCTTGCACCGCAAGCACGCCAGCGTCTACGACGTGCCCGCGCTGCTGCCGCATGCCGCGGGCGAGCTGGTGCTCGCGGAGATCGCGGTCCTGCGCACGCTCACGGAGGACCCGGCCCGGCCTTACGTGGTCGTGCTCGGCGGCTCGAAGCCGTCGGACAAGCTCGGCGTGATCGCGAACCTGCTCGGGAAGGCTGACCGGCTGATCATCGGCGGCGGCATGTCGTACACGTTCCTCGCGGCGCAGGGGTACGAGGTCGGCCAGTCGCTGCTGGAACGCGACCAGATCGACAGCGTGCGCCAGGTACTCGATGACGCAGCGGCCAAGGGCGTCGAGATCGTGCTGCCAGTGGACCTGGTCGGGGCGACCGGGTTCGCGGCCGACGCCCCGCATCAGGTGTACCAGGTGACCGCTTTCCCTGCCGACAGGGAAAGCCTGGACATGGGGCCGGCTACCCGCGAGCTGTTCGCGGCCAAGCTGGCCGACGCGAAGACCGTGTTCTGGAACGGGCCGGTCGGCGTCTTCGAGTTCCCTGCTTTCGCGGCAGGTACACGTGCGGTCGCCGACGCGATCAGCAAGGTCGACGGGCTCACCGTGATCGGCGGCGGCGATTCGGCGGCCGCGGTGCGCAAGCTCGGCTTCCCTGACTCGGCGTTCGGTCACATCTCGACCGGCGGCGGGGCGAGCCTCGAGTACCTGGAGGGCAAGAAGCTGCCTGGCCTGGAAGCGCTTGGCTTCGATGGCGGGTAAGCGCATGCCGCTTGTCGCGGGCAACTGGAAGATGCACAACAATCACCTTGAGGCGCTGGCACTGACGCAGCAGCTTGCGTTCCGGCTGAACGACAAGGACTTCAACGCGGCCGACATCGCCGTCCTGCCGCCGTTCACCGCGCTGCGCAGCGTGCAGACCCTTGTCCAGGGCGACAAGCTCAGGCTGCTTTACGGCGCTCAGGACGTGTCGCCGCACGCTGACGGCGCCTATACCGGCGACGTCAGCGCGCGGATGCTGGCCAAGCTCGGCTGCGCGTTCGTGCTGGCCGGGCATTCCGAGCGGCGGCAGCATCACCATGAGGACGACGCCCTGGTCAACGCCAAGGTAAGGGCAATCTTCTCCGGAGAGATGACGCCGATACTCTGCCTGGGGGAGTCGCTGGAGACCAGGGAGGCAGGCGAACAGCTTGCGCATTGCCTGGCGCAGCTCCACGCCGGCCTCGCCGGGCTCAGCGACTCCCAGGTTGCGAGCTTGGTGATCGCTTACGAGCCGATCTGGGCGATCGGCACGGGCAGGGTCGCGAGTCCTGATGACGCTCAGGAGGTTTGCGGGGCGATCAGGGAGCGGGTTTCCGGTGCGCATGGTCCCGAAGCCGGCGCTACTGTGCGTATCCTGTATGGGGGATCAGTCAAGCCCGACAACATGCCTGCCATCATGGCGCAACCGGATATCGACGGCGCACTGGTCGGCGGCGCCAGCCTCGATTACGAAGGATTCGCGAGAATCTGCCGGTATCGTGAGGCGTATACCTGAACTGCCCTGGAGGGGACGCGCGTTGATCATCGCTTTCTCTATCGTCCTGATACTCACGAGCCTGCTCATGGTCGTACTCGTGCTGCTGCACAAGGGCAAGGGCGGCGGGCTCTCCGATCTTTTCGGCGGCGGCATGTCGTCATCGCTCGGCTCATCGTCCGTCGTCGAGCGGAATCTTGACCGGATCACGATCTTTACCGGCGTTCTGTGGTTCGTCTGCATTGTCGCGCTCGGCCTGCTGCTGAAGTAGAGGCGCTCGCAGCGGGTCAACGGTCACGTGGAAAGAGGCTTGTAGTGAGCAGTGGTAACGCCATTCGCGGCAGCCGGGTCGGTGCCGGGCCGATGGGCGAGGCAGAGCGGGGCGAGGCCGCACCACGCGTGCGTGTCGCCTTTTACTGCTGTAACGGGCACGAGACTGTACCCAGCTTCGCGAACGACGCTCCGGTTCCCGACACCTGGGACTGCCCGCGATGCGGCGTGCCAGCCGGCCGTGACGCCACGAGCCCGCCCTCACCGCCCCACGCTGAGCCTTACAAGACGCATCTGGCCTACGTGAAGGAGCGCCGCTCGGCCAA